>JBGUYI010000031.1:0-17524 GCA_045118635.1 Acetivibrionales bacterium | reverse complement strand
CAATGTCCATTTTTTGTATTTTCTTCCTCTTTGCTGCCACTCGGTGACCGCTTAGATAATATATCATCTTTTTAAAATTTATGCAATATTAAAAAACGTTAAAATTCGCTTTTAATCTAGATTATCACAATAAATCTCTTTCTATAATCTTTTTTCCCTTTTTTACTCCTGTTTTTGAAGTATCCCCAACTCGTCCATTTTTAATTTAACTTTTTTGAAATCTTCCCAAAATGGCATCTTTTTAGAAGCATCCCTCAATAACGCTGCGGGATGATATGTAGGCATTATTAATACATTTTTTTTAGTTATCCAATTACCTCTTATTTTCGTAATTTGAACATCCTCACTTATTATGTATTTTGATGCAGTATTACCTAGGCATACTATTATTTTAGGATTCTGCAAATATACTTGATTCCTTAAATAATTTATGCATATCTCAGCCTCTTGCCTTGTTGGAACCCTATTTGCTGGAGGTCTACATTTTACTATATTAGCAATGTATATGTCATTTTCAGATAGCTCCATTGCACAAAGAAGAGTATCCAAAAGATTACCCGCCCTACCAACAAACGGCTTTCCTTGCATATCTTCCTGTTGTCCTGGGCCTTCTCCTACCAATAAAACTTTTGATTCTTTATTTCCTCTTCCAAATACTACATTATTTCTAGTTTTCATAAGTTCACATCTGGTACATCTTTTGCACGCTATCTCTAATTCTTCCCATGTCTTTATCACAGATTAATTACACTCCCCTTTTATTTTTGTCCCATATTATTTTATGTATTTGCAATTGAAACCTTACATTTAATCTATCTTCTAATATCCATTCCACCAAGCTTTTATATTCTATTGTTTCAAACACAGGTGACATTAGTATATTACCCATCTTATAATATTTATTTATAACCTTTTTTGCCATTTCATAATCCGTTCTATTTGATATAACAAACTTTATCTCATCATTTTTATTTAAATACTCAAAATTATTAAAATTCATTTTTTCGTAACAACCAGATGATTTAAGTTTTATATCCATAACAAATCTATGATTCTCACCAATAACTACATCCTTTAAATCAATTGAACCATTTGTTTCAATTGAAACTTCATAATCACTTAATTTGTCTATTAATACCTGTATATCTTTTTGTAATAATGGCTCTCCACCTGTTAAACAGACTCTTTTATACCCAAATTCTTTTATCTTGTTCAATATGTCATCAACTGACATATCCTCTCCATCTTCATACGCATACTTTGTGTCACAATAGCTACATCTTAAATTACACCTTGTAAATCTTACAAATACAGTAGGCAAACCCACTGATAAGCTCTCCCCCTGTATACTTAAAAAAATTTCATTTACTTTCATAAAATCATCCTCTTACTCTATTGTGGCAAAACTAGTTGGAGTTTCCCACAAAACTATTTTTTTTATTTTGTATTCTTTATTAGAAAATATTCTTTTACATTCATCCCACATCCATCTAACCATCATTTCACATGTCGGATTAAAATCAAAAATATCATTCAGATACTTATGATCTAATTTAGATATTATATTATCTTTTATCAAAAAACTAAGCTCATTAAAATCACATATCATACCCATTTCATTTATATCCCCCGCCACTGTAACTTCTAATTTATATGTATGACCATGCAAATTTTTGCATGCACCTTCATAATTTATTAAATTATGTGCACTGTCAAATGTAAAAATTTTTGTCACACTAATCATTTAATCTCACCTCTTACTTTAAATTAGCATCGTTTTCATATGGTATAGGATCTATCAATCCTGCCTCTTTAAAACCTCTTAGTCTTAATGTACAACTATCACAAACTCCACATGCTTTTTCTTTGCCATTATAACAACTTGTAGAATACTTAAGTGGTGCATTTACACTAGTTGCTAATTTCACTATTTCTCCTTTTGAAAGATGTAGTAATGGAGTCTCTATCTTTATAGGATTTCCATCAACACCTCTTTTTGTTCCAATATTTATCATATTTTGAAACGCATTTATAAATTCTTCTCTACAATCTGGATATCCACTATAATCAACAGCGTTCACACCTATAAATATACAATCTGCTCCAACTACTTCCGCATATCCTGTAGCATAACTTAAAAATATTATATTACGAGCTGGAACATACGTAACTGGGATTTCCCCATCTCCTTCAAAATTAGGCACACTAATATTCATATCTGTTAGTGCACTGCCTCCTACATTATCCATTTTTATTATTCTGTGCGTTTTTATTCCAAAATATTCTACAACTTTTTTAGCACACTCTAATTCTCTACTAAGTCTTTGTCCATAATCAAATGATATTGGATACACTTCATAACCCTTGCTTATAGCATAGGATATACATGTAGTACTATCTAATCCACCTGACAACAAAATAACTGCTTTTTTCACTACTATTCCTCCTCTTAAATCTGTTAATTCACATACGCCACACAACCTATAGCTCCATTCAATTGTGTATATTTGGGTACTATAATCTCCCTATATAAGTTATCATCTTGTATGAACTTTGTAAATGCTGTATTATTTGCTACTCCACCTGTAACTATAAGTGTATCTTCTTTAAAACCAACAAGCTTAGGCTTTATCCTTTTATATAAAGAATAGTTTACCCCAGCTGCTAATTCTTCTATATTTACACCTTCTGATATTTTACCAATTAATTCTGACTCTGAAAAAACTGCACATGTGGAATTTAGCACAGTGGGATTTTTACTAAACTTTACCATATCCCTTAGCTCCATGCCCAAAACTAAAGCCATATTCTCTAAATAACGTCCACAAGACGCCGCACATTTATCATTTAAAATAATATCCTTCATTTTGCCATCTTTAACTAATATTATTTTGCTATCTTGGCCTCCTACATCTAACAAAACAAAATTTTTCTTACCTGTTTGCCACATAGCTCCTAAAATATGCGCCTTTAATTCCACAATCTTTTTGGAATTTTCTATATCAATATTATTTCTTCCATAACCAGTGCTTATTATTTCATCAAAATTGCATACACCAAGTTTTGAAAAATCTACCTTTATTTTGCCTTCTATATTATCACAATAATTCCTATAAAATTTAGCTGTATCTAAAATCATATTATTTATCATATGATTCTCTTCAAATACAGCTATTTTCACACTTCTACTTCCTAAATCAATACCTACTCTCATAATAATTTTACCTCAACATATCTATAAAAGATTCTATCCTTAATTTTGTTCTGGCATCAAGTTTTGACGGTCTGTCTCCTTCAATTGTTAATACTGGGACATCTAGTCTGTCTTTTATAATAATATCCTCAATACCTCTATAACAAAACGCTTGTGTATAATGAATTATCCCATCTAATTTTCTTAAACTAATATTGTTTTTTATATCATTTAGTCTCCCATTTAAATCATATGGATACGTATAATTCAAATACACACGAGTTATATCATCATTTCCTATTCCATCTGCCATTGTAAATTGCCTTTGAACTTCATTATAAACAACTTTAGCATCAAATTCTTGAACAAAATCATACAAATCTGCAAAAATTGGCGGCACACCAATATAACCTAATCTTATTTTCTTTTTATCTGGAGCTCTACTGCTAGCTTCTTTTAAAAAATTATCTAAATTAGTATCAAATAATTTGTAATCTCCATTAAAATCACTACACGACACTTGCCAAATATGATTTTCAAATCCTGTCACTTTATCTTCTTTCCATGTTAGATAATCTAAGTATGCTACTTTTTTTCTTATTTTATCTAATTCTCCTTTTACCTCTACTGCATCCTTTTTAGTTGTCCTAAACTCACGGCAAAGATTTTCTATATTTTTGTCTAATATCTCATAACTTTTTGAATGAGGAAACGCAAAAGGAATAGCCTTTATGCCTTTTTGCTCTAATACTTCAATCAAACCCCTTGTATTTGAACAATCACCCTCTACTACGCCTATTACTGTATCTATATCTTTACTAGACACAATACTTGCATAAATTCCCTTTATCCAGGCACATATACTCCTAGGAAAACCATCTATCTCTGCTAATTCTACTTGTTTTAATGTATCTTCACTTGTAACAAAAACATTATTTAAATCAACTGGCTCATTCCCAGAAGCTATCAACACTTCTACAGGAACGCTTGTAGTAATACCTACCTTACTCAACTAAAACTACCTCACTCTCAAATAATACTAAAACCTTAGTGTATCATTTTATTAAATTCATCTTCATCTATTATTTTTACACCTATACTCTTTGCTTTATCCAACTTACTTCCACCATCTTCACCTGCTAAAACATAAGTTGTTTTTTTTGAAACACTACTAGAAACTCTTCCACCATATTTTTTTATTATATCAGCTGCTTCATTTCGCGAATATGTCGGAAGCTTTCCTGTTAAAACAAAAATACTTCCTTCTAGCCTTTTATCTTCTAGTTCTTCTTTATGACTTACTAAGTTTACTCCATTTTCTTTTAATCTATCTACTATATTTCTTGTCTGTTCCTGTTTAAAAAATGTAACTATAGATTCTGCTATTTTTTCTCCTAACTCATCTACACTCATAATCTCTTCTTTTGATTTTGTAAATAAATCTTCTAAATTATCTATACTTTGACTAAGCAGTTGTGATGCCCTTTTCCCAACATGTCTTATTCCAAATCCAAACAATAATCTATCTATGTTATTTTGTTTTGACCCTTCTATAAACTTTAACATATTATCAACAGACTTTATCCCAAAACCCTCTATATTACAAAGCTCATCTTTTATCTTATAAAGATCATATATATCGGCTATATGTTTTACGTAACCTCTCTCAAATAAAGCCTCTACAACAGATGGACCCATTCCTTCTATATTCATTGCATCTCTTGACACAAAATGTACTATACTTCTTAAAATTTGCGCTCTGCAATCTATTCCTGTACATCTCATTGCAACTTCACCACATTCTTTTACAACGTCTGCTCCGCAAACAGGACATTTTTTAGGCATTTTAAATAAAACTTCATTCCCTATTCTTTTTTCTTTTATAACTTCTACAACCTCTGGAATTATGTCTCCTGCTTTTTGCACAACAACTGTATCACCTATTCTTATATCCTTCATTTCTATATAGTCTTCATTGTGTAATGTTGCTCTACTAACATTACTTCCCGCAAGATTTACTGACTCCAAAATAGCTACAGGAGTTAATATGCCTGTCCTTCCCACATTTGCTATAATATCAATTATTTTTGTTGTTTTTTGTTGAGCTGGATACTTATACGCAACAGCCCACTTTGGCACTTTTATTGTTGTACCTAATTTTTCTCTTTGTTCTAATGAGTTTATTTTTACAACAGCTCCATCTATTTCGAATGGCAAACTATCTCTACTCTCACCTATTTCTTTTATATAATCAATAACTTCATGTATGTCTTTGCATTCTTTATATCCAGGACTCACTTTAAATCCTTGCATTTTTAAATATTCTAATGTTTCAGAATGTGTTTTAAACTCTAGTCCTTCTACCCCCTGCAAATTAAATATAAATATATCTAAGTTTCTCTTTGCCGCTATTTTGGGATCTAACTGTCTTAAAGAACCTGCTGCTGCATTTCTAGGATTCGCAAACACATTTTCTTCACTTATCTCCTGTTGCTTATTTAACTTTATAAAATTATCTTTTGATATAAAAACTTCTCCTCTTACTTCTAATTCATCTACAGCTTCTTTTAGTTTTAGCGGAACAGATTTTATAGTTCTTATATTATTTGTTACATCTTCCCCTATACTTCCGTCTCCTCTTGTGGCAGCTCTAGTTAAAACACCATTTTCATATCTTATCATAACAGATAGACCATCTATCTTTTTCTCAACTACATAGGTATAATCGTTTCCTAACTGTTCTTTTATTCGTAAATCAAAATTTTCTAATTCTTCAAATGTAAAAACATCCGATAAACTCTGCATCTTATGCTTATGTACAATTTTTTTAAATTCATCCAATGGCTCTCCACCAATTCTTTGAGTTGGTGAATCATCCGTTACATACTGAGGATTCTCTTTTTCTAGCTGTTCTAATCTTCTATACAACTTATCATACTCAAAATCTGATATCTCCGATATGTCTTCTACATAATATTTGTGACTATAATAATTTATTTTATCTCTTAATGCTAAAATTTCTCTTTCTACCATCGCTACCTAGCCTCTCTATTAATATTTTCTTTTCTTTTTCACATTCATACAAAATACCAACACAATTAAAGATACAAAAAACCACAAAGACCCCCACACAATAGTTGGAATACCTGTTACTTTATATAAAACTTGTGAATCTGTAGCAAGTTTGCTATAAACCGCAATGTTTTTAAAAATACCAAAATTAGTAACTATACCTGGCAATATATCTTTCATTAAAGTTTCATATATGCAATATGTTATACTGGCTACTCCGATTATATCAATAAAATACTCAAAAATTTTGTCATTATCTATTATATACACTAATATCGTAATAACTGAAAAAACTATAATGTACAAAAATGCTGCTGACATTTTTTCTGCATGTAAAAGCGATATAAGTGCAACTGACGATATTATCCCTAAAACATACTTTCTTATACGAGAATCTTTTATCCTTAATATAAAAATGGCAAACACTAAACTCATTATGTATCCACTATTCGCTATTAAAAACGAGGAAAACCAACTATCAGTTATATTACTTGAATGCCCAACTTCATTCAATGTAATGTTAAACACAGCGACTTTGTCATTAAACAAAAGCGTCATCAAAAAATGCCCAACCTCGTGAATAAATATCGCTATTACCTTGATAGGCTTAAAAATATACGTGTTCCACAATAAAAGCATAAAACTCATTAAAAAAGTATATAACTTAATCTTCTTCAAAAAATCACCCTTTGCACAATAGTAAAAAAGAACCAAACACTTGTCCTGGCGAACCAGCCATTGTATATTAATTATTATCTATTTTCTTCTTTTCTAATTTTTACTATATGATAAATATCAATCAATACAATCATAGCATTAGTAACAAACAGTGGATATGCACCCTTGAAAATACTATACACTACGAAAATAGCTGATGCTATCATATTAAGCCATCTTAATTTTTTCACATCTCTCATCATAAGTGATACTGCACACAAACCACTCGCAAAATAACCTATATATTCTCCAAACTGGATCATAAACGTAGAAAATGCATTGGTTAAAATCATACAAAAACCTCCTTATACAACCAAAAACTTCACTAACACCACGTATTCTATCAATAATTTTGACGTTTGTCAAATTTTGTATCGCATCATATTGTTCTTATATACTTTTTAATCCTTTACCGTTTATTAAACTTTTCTCTGTTACCTCCATACACAAAACTGTATTTTTTTCCATATTTTTCTTTGCAATACACAAATTTTTAATATCGTCAACACTTTTATCCATTAATTTATTTGATTCCTTTGCCAAAATTTTTAATAAATTTTTTCTTTCGTTAACTATATTCTTTATTTCTTTTATTTCGTTTTTACCTTTTTTATTAGAATCATCTACTTTATCTATAGCTTGTTCAATTTTTTTTGAAACTTCTATAAAATTATTTTTAGTAGATTCTATTATAGCAAATTTTTCATAATCCTTTGTTATTTGTTTTATCTTTTTTGAACTAAACATACCTAAATTTTTCTTTTTTCTATTTATCACAATTATCTTTTCTTTCTTTTTTCTGATTTTTCTATGTTTTAATTTATATTTTCTTTTCATTTTAGCTTCTTTTTTAAGAATTTTTTTCTTACATTTTTTGCTTTCAAAAAAATTAAAATCAACTTCTTTGTATACTTTATTTAAACATTCCCTTATTTTATCCATTTCATTAGCTACCCTAATCACCAATTCAGGTATTCCTTTTTTTAATCTATTTCCTAAAATAGTTTCTTCTAGTTCTTCTATAGCTAATTTTTTAACATAATCTTTAACAAATTCATTATCCATAATATTTCTGCGAGAACCATCAATATTTGCATTAAAACTTGCACCATTATTTATTAGATATTTAATTATATCTGAAGATCTGTTATTTATAGCACAAATTAATGGTGTTTCTTCTAAATCATTTTTATTTATATTTGCTCCATTCTCTACTAAATATTTTAATATAATTAAATCTTCTTCACTTACAGCTTGTACCAATAAAAAACTTTCATTAACATTTGCTCCATTCTCTACTAGATATTTAACCATATCTATGTTATCCTTACGTATGGCATAAAATAAAGGAGATTTTTCATCATCATCTTTTTTGTTTACATCTGCTCCATTCTCTACTAAATATTTTATAATATCCATATTTTTTATTTGTACAGAATAAGTCAATGGAGTCCATCCAATAGAACTCTTATAATTTACATCAGCTCCGTTTTTTAATAAATATTGAATAATCTCTAAATTTTCATTATTTATTGCACTTATTAATGGAGTGTCTCCAAAACTACTCTCCTTATTTACATCTGCTCCGTTCTCGACTAAATACTTTACTATTTCTATATTATCAGAATTTATTGCATCTAATAATGGTAAATTAAAATAATTACTCTCCTTATTTACGTCTGCCCCATTCTCTACCAAACATTTAACTATATCTGTGTTTTTATTGTTTATTGCATCCAATAATGGCAAATTAGAATAAATATCCTCTTTATTAGCATCAGCTCCTTTATCTAATAAATATTTTACTATTCTCAAGTTTTCTTTGTTTGTCGCATATATTAAAGGAGTACCATTGTCCTCATCTATCATATTAATATCTACTCCTTTGTCCAACAAATATTCTATTATATCTATATTATCTTTATCTATTGCCGCTATTAGTGCTGACATATTATAGGTATTTCTAGTATCAGCATTTGCTACGTTGTCTAATAAAATTTTTACCATATCTTTTTTTTCCGTTTTTATAGCATATATTAATGCTATTTCAAAATCACTTTCTTTATCATTTATGTCTATATTATTTTCTAACAAATATTTTAATTCCAATTCATCATTATTATTTATAGCACATACTATTGATAAATAATCACAACTGTTTATCATATCAAAATTCGCTCCGTTCTTTAAAAAATATTTATTAACTATATTTCATTTTACCAAGTTTGCATAAACTTAACAATTATTTTTTTATAATTCTATTTTTATGACCCCCCACTTTACATAACATTTTACTATATGTGGGGGAATATTAAAAAATAGGTATTACATATGATTTCAAAACCTAAACTTTACATAATTAGTTTTTTCATTACCTTTTTGCTTTTGGAATAAATGCTATTGAAACTAGATATCCAAATATAATAGCTGCTGTTATTCCTATTGCACTATTTTTTACTCCACCTGAAAATGCACCTAAAATACCATATTTGTCTACATCTCTAAACGTACCTTTTGCTAAATTATATCCAAATCCAGTTAATGGGATTGTTGCTCCCATATTACCTATATCAACTATCTTAGGATACACACCTATCAATGTTAGAAAAACTCCACTAGTTACATATAACACCAAAATTCTTGCTGGTGTAAGTTTTGTTTTATCTATTAATATTTGACCTATTAAACATATTAATCCACCCACCAAAAATGTTAGTACATAACTTCTCATTTATCTCACTCCTTAAAATCATTTACTATTGTAACTGCGTGTGCAATAGCTGGTATTGACTCTCCCTGCAATAACATCTCTGGGCTCATTAATGCTCCCGTTGCTACAAATAGAATTTTATTTATACTACACTTTGACATCTCTTCTAGAATATAACTTGCTAAAACAGACGCAGAACAACCACATCCACTGCCACCCGCATGGGTATCCGACTCTAAAATATCAAAAATTAACATACCACAATCTTTTAATTTATCACCTAAGTCAAGTCCTTCATCTTTTAATATATCTCTGCATGCAATTGAACCTATTTTCCCCAAATCACCCGTAATTATCATGTCATAATAATCTTCTTTTAAGCCAAGATCTTTAAAGTGATTTAATATTGTATCACTAGCTGCTGGAGCCATCGCAGCCCCCATATTATTTGCATCCTTTATCTCCATATCTATTATCTTACCAGTTGTGATATTTTTTATATATGGACCTATTCCAGATTTTTCTATTATAACTCCACCAGATCCTGTAACAGTCCACTGTGCAGTAGGTGTCCTTTGTGTACCAAATTCTAACGGAAATCTATATTGTTTTTCTGCCGCACAAAAGTGACTGGATGTTATACATATCACACTATTAGCAAAATCTCCATCTACTAACATAGCTCCAAGACTAATTGATTCTGCCATAGTAGAACAAGCACCATATAATCCAAAAAAGGGAATTCTTGTATCTCTTGCAGCATAATTAGATGCAATACATTGATTTAATAAATCTCCCATAAGTAAATAATCTATGTCATTATACGATTTATTTGCTTTTTTTATAAGATTATCTAAATTATTCTTTAATAATCTGCTTTCTGCTTTTTCCCAACTTTTTTCCCCTAACATTTCATCTTCTATTATTATGTCAAAATATCTTTTTAATGGACCTAGTCCCTCTTTAGGACCAACTATACTAGAATATGCAGTAATACTTGGTGGATTTTCTAATGCCACCGTTTGCTTTCCAACTTTTTTCGACATGTTTTTATTCTCCTTATTTTACTAAATAATATATTATACCTGCTATAACTGATGATGTTATACCATAAACCAAAACTGGTCCCGCTATACTAAACATTTTTGCCCCTACCCCCATTACATAACCATCATTTTTATATTCTATAGCTGGCGCAACTATTGAATTTGCAAAACCTGTTATGGGAATAATAGAACCCGCTCCCCCAAATTTAGTTATTTTGTGATATATATTAAATCCTGTTAATGTAGCACCAATTAATATCATGATTAATGTAGTTACATTGCCACTAATCTCTTTTGATAAGCCTATTCCTTTTATTAAATTCATTATAATTTCCCCAACTGTACATATTCCGCCTCCTACTAAAAATGCTCTTAACATATTAGTAAAAATTTTTGAGTTGGGAGAAATATCATATATATAATCTTGATACTCTTTCGCTGTAAATTTATTACTCATTTTTTTACCTCCAAAAATTTTTCTATTATATATTATCCAAATTAATATTTTTTTATTGGCTTTAACAATAATTTACAAAATTTACATTGATGTTGATGTATAACTATGCTTGTACTTTTTTATTTGGAGGGATTTTTATGAAAATAAATTTTTTTAAAAAAGGTAATACATTAATTGTTAATTTGAACGGAGAATTAGATCATCATTCTTGTGAATACTTAAGAAGAAAATTAGATTGTGAAATTTTAAAGGTTAGCACTAAAAATTTAATTTTTGATATGGAAAACTTAAACTTTATGGATAGCTCTGGAATAGGAGTTTTAGTCGGTCGATTAAAACAAATACAAAAATTAAATGGTAAAACTGCTCTTGTATCTTTAAACAAAACTGTAAAAAAAATTCTTGAATTATCTGGAATTTTAAAATTGGTAGATGCATATGAAAATATTGATGAAGCTATTAAAACTATGTAAATAGAAGGAGAATTATTGATGCAACCTATTAATGAAATGAAAATAAAATTTTTAAGCAAGTCGAGTAACGAAAGTTTTGCAAGAATTGTTACATCTGGATTTGTTGCACAACTAGATCCTACTTTAGATGAACTTAATGATATTAAAACTGCTGTATCTGAAGCTGTAACAAATTCTATTATTCATGGGTATGAAAACCAAGAAGATAAAATAATTGAAATTTTTTGTAGATTATTTAAAAATGGTATTGAAATTCAAGTAATAGATAATGGTATAGGAATAACTGATATATCTAAAGCTAAAGAACCTTTGTTTACTTCAAAACCCTATATGGAACGTGCTGGTATGGGATTTACTGTGATGGAAACTTTCATGGATTCTATTGATGTAAAATCTGAACCTGGACATGGTACAACTGTCACTATGTATAAAAAAATAAAGCAACAACATAAAACTATAGGATAAATTTCATGAACGTCCAATCAGTAGAATACTTAATAGAAGAAAACAAAGGTTTAGTAATAATGATAGCAAAAAAATTTTTAAATAGAGGATATGACATGGAGGAGTTGGTACAGTTGGGAAATATCGGTCTTTTTAAAGCAATAAAGAATTTTGATACTTCTAAAAACGTAAAATTCTCTACATATGCTGTACCAATGATTATGGGGGAAATTAAAAGATTTTTAAGAGATGATGGAATTATAAAAGTTAGTAGAACACACAAAAATTTATACTCCAAAATATTATCATTCAAGGAACATATTTTTAAAACTTATGGATATGAGCCTTCTATTAGCGACATCTCAGAAAAATTAAATGTGGACTATGAACAAGTTGTATTAGCTATAGATTCGCTAAAACCACCCGAATACCTATACAAAACAATAAATAATAACAAAAATGAATCTTACATGATTTGTGAAACAATTCCTGCTAAAAGTGATTTTTGCGATGTCCTACTTGACAAACTTGTAATTCGCGATATTATATCAAATTTTAATACACTAGAAAAAAAAATATTTTACCTGAGATTCTATAAAGGATTAACTCAAACTAAAATAGCAAAAATCCTAAATACATCTCAAGTAAAAGTTTCAAGAAAATTAAAAAAAATTACCCAAATATTAAAAGAGAAATCAAACTAATGTCATGTTGCCATTCCTTTTGGTTTGGCAACATAGCATTTTTGTTAATTACGAAAATAATAACGTTCTATCTTTTGCAAGTTTTACCGACAAATGTGAAATAGCTTTTGTATGTAATTGAGATACTCTAGACTCAGATACTTCCATAACTGAACTTATTTCTCTTAATGTAAGATTTTCATAATAATACAATGCTATAACTTTTCTTTCTTTTGGCGGTAAATCCTTTATTGCCTTAACTAACATTGATTTTACCTCTATAATGGATAAATAACTCTCTGGCCTTTCAGTTTTTCCTGTATTTGAATTTTTTATGGCATTTTCAAAATTTTGTTCTAAAACTTCATCTAAAGACAAAACTGTAGATATATTGACATCACGTATCAGTCTACTAAATTTCTCTAAAGAAATCCCCATTTTTTTTGCTACTTCTTCATCTGTCACTGAATGTCCTAACTCACACTCTAACTCCCAATACGCTTTCTCTATAGCCTTACTTTTTTGTCTTAACGATCTTGGAACCCAATCCATACTTCGTATACTATCTATTATAGAACCTCTTATCCTAAGTGAAGCATATGATTCAAACTTTACACCTTTTTTAAGATCAAACTTATCTATAGCATCTATCAAGCCTAGTACACCATACCCTATCAAATCATCATATTCAACATTTGTGCCAAAGTATATGCTTAATCTACCAGCGATATACTTGACAATATGCGCATACTTAATTATTAGCTCTTCTCTAATTGAAGGCTCTCTTGTTGATGCATACTCTTCCCACAGTGCTAAGTTGTCTACATTGTTTCCCATTATACTTCACCCGTCTTTTTTGTAATTTTTAAATACACTTTAAGTACAATCGGACTCTGACTTGCAATTTGATATGCTCAAAAATACCCTTTATGTCAAGTATACAAGATATTATTTATAATTTCAATATTTGACAATAAAATTTAATATAAACGCAATAAATTGTAACAATTTATCGCATCTATATCAAGTTTGTTAACCTTTTTTTTGTATAATTTTACTAAGTTTTTCTACTGTATATTTAGCAACTAAAAATCTAGAATTTTTATTTTGATCTTTTAAATGCTCCATCTTATATCTGCTACAATACTTTGGCAAATCATTTTCTTTGTATTCGATCAAATTATACATTATTATTTTCGCATCATCATCACATATTTTTAGTTTATATAACTGATTAAACAAAAACTCTACTAATGATGTCTTTTCCCCTTTTTCAACAAATAAATCTATATATCCAGATAAGTAAGAAAATTCTTCATTTCTTATTAAAATACGCATCTGTTTATGTTTACCCCAAACTGATTCATACGATTTATATGACATATTTCTTAAATTTTTAATTAAATTATAAAAATATACTAAAAAAGCAATACATATTAATCCCCATTCCACAACATAAATAAAATTATTAGTTGTTAACCTACTTCTAATAAATTTCAAATAAATATAAATAAAGCATCCTATGCTATACTTTATTATTAAATTCTTTGAAAAATTTTCAAAAGCTACTTTTGGAATATATCTTAAAAGTGACAACATTAAAAAAAACTGAGTTACACCATATCCACATAAAAAAACTTTAGCTATATCTTTTCCATAAAAAAAATTAAACAAAATATATGACTCAATGGTTATACATAAACAAAAAACCGACTTCAAAAAAACTTCAAATGTTATGTTTTCATTGATTTTAAGCTCTCTTAACGTACCATAAAAAGAAATCGTAACAATAATTAATAGAAAATATTTTACTACGGTATATAAACTTATGTTAATACCAATATTATAAACTATTATGTATGTAGTCAAACTTATTGTTAGTGAATTAATACTGCCCCTTAATTTTTCAAAAAAAGAACCCACAAAAAATGTATCTACTATAAAACCTATTACAAAGCCCATTAATCCTACCAAAATTGCCCAAAATATAAATGATAAATCTTTCTTTAACATTACTGAAACTATTCCATCTTTTTTAAATAATGAATATGCTAACAAAACACCAAATATTGAAATATAAGTAGCAAAAGTCTTCATATCTTTTAAAAACTTTTTCATATATTTTCACCCTTTATCTTTGCAAATGTAAGTATATTTCTGCATATATTACTAAACTCTGAATAAATATTCTCGTCAACCTTTAATTTATAAAACGTAGTTTCTTCAAAATACCTCAAAAACTTATAACATTCTTCATCGTCACAAAACGCTGATGCTCTCATAAACTCATACATAGTTTCTCTTGGCGTTAGTGTTTTACTACTTTTTAAGCACTTTTCCTTTATTATATCTAAAATATAACATCCTTCTTTTATTAATCTTTGCTTATAATTATTCGGCATATTTTCATTAATATTGAATTCTTCGTTTCTTTTATAATATTCTCTTAGCAATTCTTTACCTTTATTTTTATTTATAATTATAAATACTATTCCAACTAATAATCCAAGACCTATGACAATAGCAATTGCTTTTAAATTTATCTTTCTTGATTTAACTGTTTCTTTAGGTCCTTTTGTTTCCTTAGGGGAAAGTGTCTTTTTTGGATCTTGTATCTCTTCATGATTATCCTTTTCTTGAGGCTTATCTGTTTTTTGAGGATTTTCCGTTTCTTGAGGCTTATCTGTCTTTGTAGGATTTTCTATTTCTGTAGGATTCTCTGTCTTTGTAGGATTTTTGGTTTCTTTAGGATGAATTAAATCATCTAAACTTACATTCGGAACTTCTATATCAGTCATAGAAGTTAATTTATTTTGGAAAAAATCATTTGGTATAAGTGCTGTATCAACTGTTCCTAACATATTTAAAAAATCAATAGATAATGTGTCAAAATTTATATCAACTGGATTTTCAATTGAACCTTCAACTTTTATTTTTGGTAAAGATATAGTATTGGAAAAATTAATAGGTGCTGGATTTTTTACGCTAGTATCTTCTCCAACAAATTCTAAAAGATTTGAATAAGAATCAATGTCAATATTATTTATAACATTAGCTACTCTTTGGCTATTATCGTTAAAAGATACACTATCACTATTTTGAAAATCTATATTATTATTTAAAAGATTGGACACATAATTAATACTATCCACATATCCTTGAACATCTAATAATTCATTATCCACATCTAAAAATGCCGATAAATCTGCGCCGTCAACATAACTATTTTTTTCCATATTTAAGATATTTGAAACATTGCTTAAATCAATTTGAATATCTTTACTGTTTAAAGAAGATAAATCAATATTATACTCTACATTATCTAATTTATCTAAAATTTTTTCATACGCTTTTTCCGAAATCTTATTATCATTATATAACTCTGCAATATTTTCTCTTATATTCTTTACACTACTTAATATTCTAGATTTATCACTTATGCCCTTACTAACATTTAAAATACCTTTGTTGTCTACATTACGAGATGCATCATCAAACTTCATCAGTAAATCATCTAGTAATCCCTTAGAAATTCCTAATTCCTCTTTAGTAAAATATTGAGATAAATAATCTCCTAAAAATGTAAATCTATTTAACTCACTAAGTGACAACTTTTTTAAATTAGCTTTCAAATTTTCATATTCTACAAGATAATTTAAAATCTTTAACTTTTCTGAAGATGGCAAAAATTCAGTTGACAAAGATTTATCCACCATATCAATCAGCGCTTTTGGCTCTACGTTAAGACTCTTCTTAGTCACAGAAAAAAGGTTTATAGATAATACCATTAAAATGGAAATTATCAAAAATACCACTACCAATATAAAACAAATAATACCCTTTCTTTTATCTAGTACCATGATATAAAAACACCTTCTTAATCCTTTTTCCTATACTTTCTTAAAATAATATTCAAAACCACTTCTTTTTACAAATAAATACTCTTGACCATAATCTTCATTCCTACTAAAAACCGCAATATCATCTGTTTCACCATTTTTTAATTTAAATGATATTGTTGTTTCTGTAACATCAACTATCTCTACCCCTAACTCGGTTTTTATCTTGTACGAGCCCATTTCTATAACTGTATTTATTAACCCAGTTCCGTTTTCATATATATCCAAGCTAATATCTGAAAAAATGTCCTCAAATTTGTCTCTTAATTCCTTATCTTTAAGTATTTTTTTTGATTCCGAAACAAAAAGCTCTCTATCTCCTTTATAATGTCCTGCATAACTACTAATTAATCCATCTATATCACTCACTATATTCTCTTTATCGGTATCTAAAGAAATATCTTCACTTTTTAAAGTATCATCCAAACTGCTAGAAAACCCTATACAACTTCCAGCCTGTATTGATACAATTAAACATACAACCAAAATAAAATATTTTAAAAAAACTTTTTTCATATATCTCAACTCCTCTTGCAAAATAATATAGAAAATTAAACCCACCCTTTGAAGATAACTAATCTTTCCTCGGATATTATCATATTTTTTAAAAAAAGTCAAATTTTTCTTATAAATATTTTTAATATATTCTCTAAAAATCACGTGAACTATATTGTATAAAAAAAAATTGTAATTATCATCTAAAAATAATATAATATAATTATATTATTTTCGTTCGTCAATTTCGGTCAATACGAGCTTGCGAGTATTGCTGCGCCGGATTTGTGTACCCGGCAGGGTACAACTTACCATTCAAATCCGTGTGCATCCAC
>JBGUYI010000030.1:0-2403 GCA_045118635.1 Acetivibrionales bacterium | reverse complement strand
TTAATTCTCCTGGCATAGTATCTCCTTATAAATTATCAATTTCATTTCTTGTTATGTCTGAATACCTGACTATGTTTTCTATAATTTTGTGTTTTGGATGCTCGATCAATTCTCTTACAGAATTTCTTTCTATTTCTTTTCCTTGTGAGATTACTATAGCATTTTGGCACAAATAATACAACTCATTAATATTATGCGTTACAAATATTGCCTTTTTCTTAATTCTATTAATTATATTTTTAAGTTCTTTAGCAATATTCCATTTAAGAAAAGAATCAAGTGAAGAAAAAGGTTCATCAAGCAATAAAAAATCGGGCTCGTTAACTATAATTCTGGCAAATGCAACCCTTTGTCTTTCTCCACCAGATAATTCACTTGGATATCTTTTTTCAAGGTGTTTTATATTTAGAAATTCTAGTATATTATCTATTTTCTCGTTTTTTTCAGAATCATTATATTTTTTATTTACACTTATAAAAACATTCTTTCTGACACTCATTTGAGGAAATAGGGCAAAGTTTTGAAATAAATATCCTATATGTCTATCTTGTGGTTTAAGATTAATCTTCTTACTGCTATCATATAAAACTTTATCATTTAAAATGATATATCCTTCATCTGGAGTTTCAATACCTGCGATACATTTTAAAGTCATAGACTTTCCGCAACCTGACTCACCAATTAACCCTAATATATCATCATCTGTTTCAAATGAAATATTAAGATCAAAGTTATTTAGTTGCTTTTTAATTTTAACTTTTAACATTCTTTTTACTCTTCTTCTCAAGACTGTTAATAAATAACAGAACAAAAGCAGATATTAATATATTAATTAAAACCCACCTTCCTGCATTTGCTTCATCATTAAGACTCCATAACTGGTATACAGTAGTTGATATTGTTGCTGTTTTTCCTGGTGTGTATCCCGCGACCATACTTGTTGCACCATATTCGCCAAGAGCTCTTGCAAATGCAAGAACTGTTCCTGCCATAAGACTTTTAGCTATATATGGAATTCTAATAAACCAAAATATATATGTATTACTAAGCCCTAGAGTTTTTCCTGCATCTGCAAGTGTTTCATCAAAAGATTCAAATGCACCTCTTGCAGTTCTATACATAAGAGGGAAGGCAACAACTACTGTTGCAAATATACCAGACCACCATTTCATAACAAGACGAACACCAAGGAGTTCATCTATGAACATGCCAAATGGTTTTCTTGGCCCAAGAAGCATAAGGAGTAAATACCCTACCACTGTTGGAGGAAGAACAAGTGGCAAGGTAAAAAACACATCAAGTATTCCTTTTATAATTTTTGGGAATCTTGCAACATAATAAGCAGTAAATAATCCTACAAAAAAAATTATAAATGTTGATATACTTGCAATTCTAAGTGAATTAAATAATGGATAAAAGTCCATGTTAACCAGCTTTTGCAAAGCCAACTGAAGCAAATACATCCATAGCTTCACTTGATTGTAAATAATTTAAAAATTCTCTTGCTGCACTTTCACTCTTTGTAGTATTTAGCACTGCAGCTGGATAAATAACTTGTCTACACATATCTTTACTAGCAAGATCCACTACTTCTAAGTTAGCAGACTTAGCATCTGTAGCATATATAATTCCAGCATCAACCGTTCCTTCTTTTACTTGTGTTGTAACTTCCTTTACATTAGATCCATAAGTAATTTTCTTTTCTTTTTCAAACTCTGAAACTGGTTTACCAAGATATTCTAATATTTCAAGAGTGTATGCTCCAACTGGTACATCAGAATTTCCTATTGCAAGAAGTGATAATTTGTCAGATGTAAGGTCGCTAAACTTTTCAATTTTTTTAGGATTACCATCTGGAACAGCAAGTGCCACTTTATTTTCAAGCAAGTTTACTCTTGTTCCAGTAAGAACTAAATCATTTCTATCTTTATTTGCTTCTTCATCTTTAGTAATATCAATTTGATTCATTTGCTTTTGAGCAGCCGATATAAATATATCACAATCTGCTCCAGCAAGTATTTGCTTTACAAGTGTTCCTGATGAATCAAAATTATATGTTATATGAACATTATTATTCTTACTTTCATATAATTTTTTAATTTCTGTCATAGTTTCAGTCATAGAAGCAGCGGCAAATACAATAAGTTCAATCTCTTCTGCTTGATTATTAACTGCAGCCTCACCTCCTACTGCATTCTCAGGATTTGAACCTGCATCACTAGATGCAGCAGTCGTTTTGCTACTACATGAAATACATGTAAATGTAATAGCAAGAATCATTAAAAAACTTAATAATTTTTTCATAAAAAGTACCCCTTTTTTATAAATTTATATTTAATTACCAAAAGTACAATTAGGGAAGTGACATATTTTACATCCTTTACATAGGCCGCCATAACCTAA
>JBGUYI010000029.1:0-18501 GCA_045118635.1 Acetivibrionales bacterium | reverse complement strand
TGTATATAGTTCTTTTCTGAAAAAAGTTCCATGAAAGCAAGGTGATGAAAACTTGAAACTTTTTACTCTATCTAATAAAAGTGAATCTATTTTTTGTAAAATATCGTTAAATAATTGTAGAACTTGGATACAAGGGATCATTACTGACTTCTCTTGTGATGATGATTTTATGTATATATTTTTATCTTCAAAAAATTTTTACAAGTACTTAAATTGTAAAAATAAAATTATAATAAAATGCCTTAGTAATAACTATGAAAAAATATATATTGGAATTATCGATAAAGATTCTATTAATAAAAAATCTCGTTTTTTAAAAATAAATATAGAAAATATCTTATCTTTTTACGATAGAAGAAAATATACTAGATTCTTGACAAACTATACTGCAACTTTACAGTTTAACAACTATAGTCTTTGTGTAAAACTATCTGATTTAAGTTTTAATGGATTAAGTTTTTTCTCAAAGCACAGAATCAAACATGCTTCAAAAATACTAATTACAATAAATTTAACTCGTAAAAAAACACTAAACTTGTATGGCAATTTAATAAATCAAATCCCATATAAAAATGAATTTAGATATTCACTAAAAACAACACCTTGCACTAAAGATGATGAGGATAAACTTATAGAAGCCATGGATTATCTACTTCTAAAGCAAAATGGTCTTATAAAAAAGCACAACTCTAAACTTATCTTCTTATTCTTGGCATTGTTTTTAGCTACAATAATTTTTCTTATCTTCTACTAAACAAAATCAAGATTTTTTAAGATAAATCTTGCACACCGGATGCACATATTCATGCAGAATATTATGATTCAGTTGGAGCTTTTTTTCTCGTCTTCATTAAAATTATGTACCCACTACTGACAGCTAAAAAGCTTAGAGGCAGTGGGCATATCTAAATGAGTTACAGTTTCTCTATACACACTAAAATGGGTGGATTATTTATTTGGTTTACAAAATCTACCTGCATTACATTGTATTTTTTAGCATCCAATTTCTTTACAAAATCCAAAACTCTACTTTTCTCAACAAAGCCAGTATCCCCGCCTGAATACACAACCACTACAACCAAACCATTTTTCTTTATTAGTTTTAATGATTTTTGTATACCAATTATTGTTGTATAAGGCTCAGTCGATATACTATGGTCTCCTGTCGGCAAATAACCTAAATTAAAAACAACTGCACTTAAAGTATCATTTACATAAAAATCTAAATTTTCGTGTCCATCACACACAAACTGTACTATATCACTAAGCCCATTCTCATTGACACTTCTTTTAGCAATTTCTATGGCTTTATCCTGTACATCAAAAGAATATACTCTGCCACCAGCTCCAACTAAATTTGCTAAAAATATTGTGTCATTGCCTTTACCGCATGTCGCATCTACTACTATATCATTTTTCTCTACTACTTTCTCTAGCATATCATGTGATAAACTTAACGCATTCTTTAAAATTTTCATCTTCTAAAGCTCCCGTTCCTGTCTTCTGTTATATATGTAAACCATCACAGACGCAAATATAACTATTCCACCACCTACTATTGAGTTTAAACCAATTTTTTCTCCTAATACAAAATATCCAAGTATCGTCGAAAATAATATACCTACATAATTATATATACTTATTTCAGATGCAGGCGCTAATCTATATGCATAAGTTACTGTAACTTGTCCTAATATTCCAAATACACCAACTAAAAGTAGTTTTACTAAATCCATACCCATTGGCACAACAAATTCACCGCCTAGTCCAGTCAATAATGCTATTGATGAACATAATACACAAAATGTTGAAAAGTGCATAATTACTGTCCATCCATCTACCTTATCCCTAAAATAACTGAGCATTGTATATGATACTCCAGTTGTTATAGCTGAAAATAATGCTGCATATAAAGGAAGCATGTCCGAATTAAATTGAGGACTTCCAATAAAATATGCTCCACAAAAGCTTAAAATCAATGCTGGTATCTGAATCTTAGACAATTTCTCCTTTAAAAAAATACTAGCAAATATTGTAATGAAAAATGGTGACATCTTATTTAATATAGTAATATCTGCCTGGTTTCCCTTTGCTGATGCATAAAACATACATGTCATACCCATGAAACTAAAAAAGTCTCTCATAAATAATCCCCATTGATACTTCTTTCCTCCGAAAAGTGACCTTTTCCTTTTCTTAATAATCAAAAAAGCCAGAAACATATTCATCAAATTTCTTACGAACATCTTCTCCATAGTTGGTACGTTTGATGACAGTTTTATAAAAATTTGCATGGCTGAATGAGAAAATGCAAATAAAAACATTAACAATATACCCAAATTCTTCTTTTTCATAATACTCTTTCCTCTTCCCTAGATTTGCCTACACCGGATTTTAAATCAATTTTGCTATACGTAAAACCGAATGCAAACTAATAGATAAATCAAAAAATGATTTATCTATCCAAATCCATATCCTTTCTTAATCTATCTTCATCACTTTCCATAGCGTCTTTCCTAGATAAATTTATTCTACCTTGCTTATCTATATCTATTACTTTAACTAAAATTTCATCTTCTACTTTTACAATATCTTCAACATTAGAAACTCTATTCTTATCCAATTTTGATATATGAACAAGTCCTTCTCTTCCTGGTAATATCTCTACAAATGCACCAAATGCCGTTATTTTCTTTACAACACCTAAGTAAATTTGCCCAACTTCTATATCTTTTGCAATACCTTCAATTATCTTCATGGCTCTTTTAGCACTGTCTACATCAACAGACGATACAAATACTTTGCCACTCTCTTCTATATCTATCTTTACTCCTGTCTCTTCTATTATTTTATTTATTGTTTTTCCTCCAGGTCCAATGATATCTTTTATCTTATCTGGATTAACGTTAGATACAAATATCTTAGGTGCATTATCAGAAACATTCTCTCTTGGTTTACTTATTGTCTTTAATATTACATCATCAATTATCTGATATCTTCCTTTTTTAGTTAGTTTAAATGCCTGTTCTATAATATCATACGATAATCCATTAACTTTCATATCTACTTGTATAGCAGTTATCCCTTTCTTTGTTCCCGCAACTTTAAAATCCATATCTCCAAAGAAATCTTCTATACCTTGGATATCCATAAATGTTAAAAAGTCTTCATCATTTTCTTCATTCACTATCAACCCTGCTGATATTCCAGCAACTGGTGCTTTTATAGGAACACCTGCAGCCATAAGTGCTAATGTACTACCACAAACACTACCTTGTGATGTAGATCCATTAGACATTGTAACTTCTGACACTAAACGTATTGTATATGGAAACTCACTCTCGCTTGGTATTACAGCCTCTAATGCTCTTTCTGCTAACGCCCCATGACCTATTTCTCTTCTTCCTGGTCCTCTTGATGTTTTTGCCTCTCCTACACTATATCCAGGGAAATTATAATGGTGCATATATCTTTTGTCTGTTTTATTTAAATCTAATCCATCTAAAACTTGAGTTTCACTCATAGCACCTAATGTAGCTACCGTCAAAACTTGCGTTTGCCCTCTTTGGAATAATGCAGATCCATGCACCATAGGCAATACATCAACTTCTGCTGACAATGGACGTATTTCTTCTAAACTCCTTCCATCAACTCTCTTTTTCTCAAAAAATAAATATTCTCTTACTATTTTCTTTTCTAGCTTATACAATGCTCCATCTATCTCTATCTCGCTATCAGGGAATTTTTCTTTTAGTGCAGCCTGCACTTCTTTAGTTAATTCTGAAATGTTTCTATCTCTTTCTTGCTTATCTTTAGTTAAAACCTTTTGTTTCATTTTTTCATATGCAATATCATAAACACTTTCAAAAATCTCTTTACAGACTTCAGATGATTCATATGAAAATTTTTCTTTTCCTACTTTATCTACTATACCATTTATAAATTCTACTATCTTCTTTATGTCAACATGCCCTCTTTTTATAGCATTCAACATTACATCATCATCAACTTCTTTTGCACCTGCTTCTATCATTACAATTTTTTCCATTGTTCCTGCTAAGGTCACATACATTTCGCTCTTTTCTCTTTGAGCTTGCGTTGGATTTATTATAACTTCACCATCAATCAATGCTAACACAACCCCGCCTACTGGTCCATTGAATGGTATATCTGATATAGAAAGTGCAATAGATGAACCTATCATAGCAGCTATTTCTGGTGAATTATCTTGCTCTACCGCCATAACAGTATTTACAACTGTAACCTCAGTCCTTAAATCTTTTGGAAATAGTGGTCTAATAGATCTATCAATAACCCTTGATGTCAGTATAGCTTTTTCAGAAGGCTTACCCTCTCTTTTTATAAAGCCTCCAGGTATCTTTCCAACAGCGTACAATCTTTCTTCAAAATCAACACTTAAAGGAAAAAAATCTATACCCTCTTTTGGCTCACTCGCCGCTGTTGCTGTAGACAATACAACTGTATTACCATATCTAACAAGTACCGAACCATTTGCCATTTGCGCTATTTGTCCTACTTCTACTGTTAATTCTCTTCCAGCTAAAATCATACTAAATTTTTGTTTCAAAATAATTTCCTCCTATATTTTCTTTAGTTAACCGAAAACTGTAGGATGTAGATTCTATACTAAAAACAAATGATTTAATACACAATCTACCTTCTACTTAGTTTCGGTTTTTTCTTTTTTTTCGTAATAAGGCGGAGTGTATCCACCTTACTAACATTACCTTCTTAAGTTTAATTTTTCAAGAATAGTACGATATCTATCAATATCACGTCTCTTTAAATAATTTAAAAGAGATCTTCTTTGACCAACCATCTTTAAAAGCCCTCTATATGAGTGGTTATCTTTTTTATGAATTTTCAAATGTTCATTCAAATGATTGATTCTTTCTGTAAGAATTGCAATTTGAACTTCTGGAGAACCTGTGTCTGTTTCATGTCTCCTATTCTTTTCAATTATTTCAGTCTTTTTAGCTTTTTCCATCTTATAATACTTCCTCCTAAATTTATTTATTTTAATCACCAATTAGCTAAGAAAAAGGATTGGAGTTTTTCCATAATCTTAGGCAAATGGTTAAAAATCATTCCAACTAATGTTATCATAAATTTTATACTTTTGCAAAATATTTTTTTTAAAATGTTAAAAAACTTGGTATCCCATCTAAATTAAATCTAACTTTTTTATAGTCTTCCATGTCAATCACTACTTCTGAACCTCTAATTCTTCTTCTTACTAAATTGACAATATTATTATTTCCATTATCTTTTGCAAAATCTAATGCGATTTTTCCATCATATGATTTAATATTGACATTAGCTCCTCTTCTTAACAAAAACTTTACAACATCTTCATTTTTATTAAACCTACACGCATACATTAATGCTGTATATCCTTTATCATCTTGCTTATTTACATCAATTTTTTCAATTTCTTCTGATACTAATTCTAAATCTTCTTTAGTTACTGCAAACATTAATGATGTAAAACATTTATTATATCTTAATTCACTAACAATCAATTGTCTATATTTATACTTTTCTTGTCTTTTAACAAAGTGCTCTACTATATAACTTATGTCCACTTTCTCACCATTTAACATAAGAAATTGAACTTTACCAACGTAACTAACAATATAATTCCTAACTAACTTCTTTTTTGTCTTAAAAATTTTTAAGAACTTTTTCTTTATATTAAAAAGCAACCTATATTTCATAATTCCTAAACCCCCCCTGTTAGTATTTTTCATTTAATAAGTCCAGCCTCTACACTATTTTTAGGAAATAATTCTCTTTTTATAGAACGAGCTTCTTTTTCTGTTATCTTTCTTATATCTTTATTCTCGCCAATATATCCTTTTACTGCCACTTTTAAAATTTCTTTTATAAACTCTTTTTTAAACCTCTTTGTATCCATTCCTTTTTTCTTCTTTTCTTCTACTTTTTGAATTAACAATCCATTTAAATGAGTATACTTTAACACTTTGCTTTCATCTAATGAATTGTCTCGCATAAATGAAACAATATCAAAATTAGGCTCGTTCCTTTTATCATAACAAGTCTTTAATATGCTAAATATTAACTCTATAGCTTTTTGTTGTTGCTTTATATAACAATTACATATATTCTTTGGTATATTGTTCCCAAATCTTAGTACAATACCTAAATTTTTATTATCCTTTGCACTCAAACAAGCCACTTTTTCATCTTGACCAAAACTTTCATCGTTATTACTTACTTTACTAATATTATATACTGACTTTGTTATCCTTTTACTTTTTCTAAAAAACAATTTATGTATCTTTTTATAAAAATCATCTATCTTAGATGCATTACTCTCAACGTTTCCAAAATCATTTGAAATCTCAAAAATTGTTTTAGCAACTTCCTTTACCTCATCTTTTGTATCCATGCTAAATATATACATTGTCACTTGTGATGCTCCTAAATTATTTAAATTATAGCCATAACCAAAATTCACTAAAAGTAATGCATATTTATCTCTTAAAGGACCTTTTTGTATCTTAAACACAATTTCTGGTATGTTATGTATATTACCCGCTTTTGTCTTTGTTAACAAAAATAAAAGTTCTTCTTTTTTTATTTTTTCAAGCGTCTTTTCTATATTTAAAATTTGTTGGTGTTCTGATTTGTCACATTTCATCATATTATCAGCACTATTTTTAATAGCTTTTATGAATTCCTTTGCAAAAATATTTTCCGAACCATAATACTTTCTTATCATACCACAAAATCCTACCATAACCAAATATAATTTTTCTATTGAATTCCCTATATTATTTTCTTTATTTAAAATCTGATTAGCTGTATTTAAAATATTAAAAAATATAGGATCTGCTTTCATCAAAGTTTTATATCTTAATGTCTTTGTATCAAATAATGCTTCAAACTTTCCTTCAGTTTCTTTGAAAAATTGATTATATATTTTAAACTTCTTCCCACTTGGAATAATTGATATTACTTTTTTTAAATTATCAATATCCTTAAATTTTTCATAATTTATATAACTTATAATTAATCTTGCTACTAAATTAACATCATCATTACAATCTGTATTTTTTACTATCAATTTCAATATATCAATATTTTTCTTTCTACATAAATCATTTAATAAAGTACATCCATTATTATTTGTTATATTAATATCCGCTCCTTTATTTAATAACAGCCTTACAATCTCACTATCCTCTTCATTAGCTGCTAGCATTAATGCTGTATAACCTCTTTTATCTTGAATATTTAAATCTACATCCTTTTCTAAAAGTAATTTTACAACACCTATTCGTCTTCTTATACAAGCATACATTAAGGCTGTTAAATTATTACAGTCTCTATAATTTACATTAGAATTTTCTTTTAACAAAATATCTACTACATCAAAATGTCCTTTTTCACTTGCAAAAATTAAAGCTGTGTCTCCATAATTATTTTGAATATTTACATCTGCACCTTTTTTTATTAAATATTTTACTAGATCTTTATCTCCTTTTTCACTCGCAATCATTAAAATAGTTATTCCTATGCTATCTTGCATATTTATATCTAAATCTTGTTCTAACAAGATTTCTAAAAACAATTTATCATCTAATACTTGTGCCAAAAAATTAGCATTTATATTTTCTTGAAATTTTTTAGATATTTTTGCACCCTTTTTTATTAATAACTTTATTAATCCAATATCTCCCAACTTAAATGCATAATCTAGTGATGTATCACCTTGTCTATCTCTTACATTTATTTCTATTCCTCTATTTATCAATAATTCTATCGCTTCTCTTATTTCATAAAATAAGCCTATACGTTTTATTTCTAAAGATATATCATAACTTGAATCATTCATATTTGAATTGCTTTTTAGCATGTTTTCATATGCAATAGTTAGTATATGCATTAATATATTTCTTTGCTTTTCGTCCTTTATATTAATATCAACATTTTTCATAATTAACAGTTCTACAAATTCTACATATCTTTGGTTATTACACAAATCCATTAATATTTCAATATTTAAATCCTGTTCATCATCCTTTATTATTTCCCTTAGAATATCTTTCATTTCTGCAAAAGTATCTGTTGAAAAATTTTCCATAAAGTCTAAACTCCTTTTTATCTATTTTTTATGACGCTTTTTATACCAAATATATGAAGCTATATTCGGTATTATTGCACTAAAAACAACAACCCCAACAATTATGATAAAAAGTACTCTATTAGTTGTAAAAATTGTAGCAATAGCTTGAATTAAAGCCCCAATCACAAATACTTCTCCTGCTAATTTTTTCGTTTTTTCTAAGACAATATAATCTCTTTTTGTCCACCTATTCATAATTTTTAAAGTAGACCCTCTCTTAATTATACTTCCTAAAACTCCAAACAATATTGCAAAACAAAAACACACGACATTTTGAATAGGTAAAATGTCTATTTTAAATGCATTTAATATAGTTATAATTATCATCCCAAACATAAATATTACAATTGACAATCCGACTGCATAATACTCGTTATTAAAATCTTTCGTTTCTTTTATAGCTTTTTCCCTAAGTAACACAAAAAGTATAGCTATAAAAATTGAAATTGCTGACAATATCCATAATGTCTTTTTATCGCCATATCTTAAACTACCATTTATTCCTATATGAATAACTACCTTTTCTGGCAATACCTTATAAATCATCGCCAAAACTATACTAGGAAGTATAGCAAATATCCACATTAGTGCCATCTGTATATTTATTTTTTTCATAATAATCATCCCAATCTTTTTTAGTCTAAAAACTCAACAAAAACCAAATTCGCAAAATCTAAGCCTTTATTTGTTAGCCTAACACCAATTTTATCATTCGTTATTAATCCATCACAAACTAACTTCTCTACCTTAGTTTTATACAAACTATCAAAATCTAATCCAAACCTCTCTTTAAATTTTAATTTATTAACTCCTTCTATAAGCCTTAATCTTAAAATTATATAATCTGATATTTCCCTTTCTTTAGATATTCTCTCTATATTCTCTCTTATAGAATCATTAGTCTTAATTCGGTTTATATAATCTTTTACACTCTCTACATTACTATATCTAGTATCTTCAAAATATGAGTGTGCTCCCGCTCCAAGCCCTATATAAATTTCACTATTCCAATAAACTTTATTATGCTTTGAGCAAAATCCGTCTTTTGAAAAATTGGATATCTCATACTGATTATAACCATGCTCCCTTAAAAAATCTATAGCATGGTGATACATATCCCTATCTAATGAATCATCTAAATATGAAATCTCGCCTTTATTATACATATCACCAAAAACTGTACCTGGCTCTATAGTCAAACTATAAGTGGACAAATGCTCTGGGTTTAATCTAGACACGTCATGTAAAGATTTTTTCCAGTCATCATACGTTTGAAATGGAATCCCAAACATTAAATCAACACTTATATTGCTAAAGCCTACACTTCTAGCCAATCTAAAATTATCTAAAAAATCTTTATACGTATGAATTCTTCCTATCTTTTTCAATATATAATCATTCGTAGACTGAAGTCCCATACTAAGCCTATTTATATTTGCTTTTTTATAAATAGATAATTTTTCATAATCTATTGTCCCAGGATTCACTTCTATAGTTATTTCAGCATCCTTTATTATATCAAAATTATTATACAAACAATCTAACATGTCATATATATAAGACACATCAACATAAGATGGCGTTCCACCACCTATAAATATAGTTTTTATTTTATACCCTTTAAGCTTTTTTACTAAATCCTTTATCTCTTTATTTAAACATTCAAAATACAATCCTATACAATCCGACAAACCTGCATACGAATTAAAATCACAGTAATAACATTTTGACTTACAAAACGGTATGTGGATATATATACTACAAAATTTCTTCATACATTTTCCCTACGAATCCAATTTCAAAATACTCATAAATGCTTCCTGAGGCAATTCTACACTTCCTACTTGTCTCATTCTCTTCTTACCTTCTTTTTGCTTTTCTAAAAGTTTCCTCTTTCTTGTTATATCCCCACCATAACATTTTGCCAAAACATCTTTTCTATATGCTTTAACCGTCTCTCTTGCTATTATCTTTCCTCCAATACACGCCTGAACTGGTATTTCAAACTGCTGCCTTGGTATTGTCTCCTTCAATTTCTCAGCAATCTTTCTTCCCCTTGTTGCCGCTTTATCTCTATGCACTATAAAAGACAATGCATCCACTATTTCACCATTTAGCATTATGTCTAACTTAACCAAATCAGACTCTTTATATCCTATTAAGTCATAATCAAATGACGCATATCCTCGGGTCCTAGATTTTAATGCATCAAAGAAATCATAAATTATCTCATTTAAAGGCATCTCATATGTAAGCATAGCCCTTGTATCATCAACATAAGTCATATCTTTATATACACCTCTTCGCTCTTGACAAAGTTCCATAATACTTCCAATATATTCTGTTGGAACCATTATACTAGCCTTAACTATAGGTTCCTCCATAAATTCCACCTCCGTAATAGGCGGCAAATTCACAGGATTATCTATAAATATAGTGTTTCCTGCTGTTGTTGTAACTTTATATATAACGCTAGGTGCTGTTGTTATTAAGTCAAAATTGTACTCTCTTTCTAATCTTTCTTGTATTATCTCCATATGCAAAAGTCCTAAAAAACCACATCTATATCCAAAACCCAAAGCATTAGATGACTCAGCTTCAAAAGATAATGCTGCATCATTTAGCTGTAATTTCTCTAAAGCATCTCTTAAGTCCCCATACTTAGAACCGTCTGCAGGATATATACCACAAAACACCATAGGATTTACTTTTTTGTATCCATCTAGCGGCCTTGCTGCAGGATTATTAACCAAAGTTACAGTATCTCCCACTCTAGCATCTCTTACATTTTTTATACTAGCTGCAATATATCCAACTTCACCTGCTAAAAGTTCACCACATGGCGCTAACGTGCCTGGTCTAAAATATCCGACTTCTGTCACTAAGAATTCCTTTTTAGTATACATAAATCTTATATTATCTCCCACTTTCACTTTTCCTTCTTTTATTCTCACAAAAACAATTACTCCTTTGTAACTGTCATAATATGAGTCAAAAATCAAAGCTTGCAAAGGACTGTTATTATCTCCCTTTGGTGCTGGGATTTTATTAACTATGGCTTTTAAAACTTCATCTATGTTTAACCCATTTTTAGCCGATACCAAAGGTGCATCAGATGCATCAAGCCCTATCACATCCTCTATTTCTTGTTTTACTACATCTGGTCTTGCACTAGGTAGATCAATTTTATTTATAACAGGCACAATCTCTAAATCATGTTCTAGAGCAAGATATACATTAGCCAATGTTTGTGCCTCTATACCTTGTGCTGCATCAACAACTAATATTGCTCCTTCACATGCCGCTAAGCTTCTTGATACCTCATAGTTAAAATCTACATGCCCTGGTGTATCTATCAAATTTAACACATATTCTCCATTAGACTCATCTTTATATATCATTCTTACAGCTTGAGCTTTTATTGTTATACCTCTTTCTCTTTCTATATCCATAGTATCTAAAACTTGCTCTTCCATTTCTCTCTTAGTTAATACTCCAGTTGCTTCTATTAATCTATCAGCAAGTGTAGATTTACCATGATCTATATGTGCTATTATGCAAAAATTTCTTATGTTTTCCATATATTCCCTCCTATTTTAAATAAAAGCTCTCCTACTAGTTTTTTATCTTCTCCCACAACGTGTATTATACTACAAAATGGAGTTTTGTCAAAGTGACATCCTCTCAAAAAAAATAAGCCCTATTTCCTTGTTCATGTGAAAATAGGCTTACTTTTTTTAATTTTTCCCTATTATTTTATCAATGGGGAGCGTAAAAACCATTAACGGGAAAACATTTAATGCAGACGTAAATGGGGCATTAAATATATTGAAAAAAAAGTAATGTTGTGAGCCTTGAGTCTCTATACAGTAGGGGCGACGTGGACACGCCTTGGCAAATAAGGATAGCTTAGACTATCAAACTTCGGGAATAGAAACATAAGCTTCTAGCAGAAGCCCATCCACCTTTAGGTGGTGGGTAAGTTCACCTTTTTATCGCTTTTGCTAGCATGTAATTCATTATTTTTTGTGTTATTTGCATCTCTTTTTTTAGCATTTTCTAAAACCTGCTCTTTAAAAATTCTCCAATCTGAAGTTATAATATCACTAACATACTGAGTTACACCATTTATAGCTCCATTTTTTCCATTAACACCTAATACCAAAAACATTGCATCTTCTGCGATTCTTCTTATACCTTTCGCTCTCTTCGCTTTTACAAATGATTTTTCATTTATTTTTATTTGGAGATGATCTTTTTCTACTCCTTCTTGATAAGACAATAATCCATCCATTTTTTCCATCAATAGATTTATACTTTTATGTAATTCTTTATATGCATCTTTAATTTTTAAATTTTCCACATTTTTTAAACCTTCTGTTTCTTTTAATTTAACATATTCATCTAGTATATTTTCCATCTTTTTTTGAGTTTCTTCTACATCTTTCATAGCATTTTTAGTTTCTTGAATTTTTCCTAATAAATTCTTCATAACATTCTCTTCTTTATCCCATTCTGTATTATTTTTCCTTTGATGAATATATCTCATTAAATTTAGGGCTTCTTCCGAATACTTCATATGATAGTTAAAATATTTTTTTGCACTTTTTGCTTCATCTAGTTTAAACATCATTCTTTCAAAATTTTTATCTTGTTTTACTGTGTATAATCTACTCTTATCTATATTTTCACCATTATATTTAAATACTTTATTGTCTACATCAAAATCTAATGGATTCTCCAACTCATATACTCTTATATTTACTCTCCCTTTCTTTGATTCTATTTCTCTACAAAAAACAGTCTGCATTTCTGGTATTTCTTGCTTGTCTTGAAATGTAACATAATATTGTTTGTTATCTTCTATATTCCAATCTTTAATTAAACTTCTTGTTTCTAATCCACCTAAACCATATTTTGAAGTTAACTCTTGTACTAATTTTTGTTTTACTGAAGAAGAATCACATACTCTCTCTTTATCTAATTCTATATCTAAATAATATTCCTTTGTTCCTTTTTTGTAAGCGGATTGTTTAAATCGAATATTTTTATATCTTCATCACCATAATGCTTATATAACATCTCTTTTTTACCGTCTATTTTAGGAAATGACACATAATAATAACCTCCGTACAATTTTTTATCTTTTATATCTTTAAACAATTGTTTTAATTTTTCTAAATATAACTTTTTCTCTTCTTTTGTTATTACTCCATTTTTTACTTGCTGATTTAATACTTTTATTATTTCTCTACTAGTGTTTCTATTTTTTATCCTATATCTTTTTACGTCTTTTTTTATTTCCCTTATTAAACTATCTCCACCTAAATAATATCTTTTTATTGCCCTTAATAAATCTAATAATTTTTTGAAATTATTAGATTTTACATCATTTTTAATTTTACTCGTCTTATTTTTTAGATATTCATTATTTTTTTTAGTTAACATTTTTTCAAACAACAATCTATCTGATGTAGTCATTTTTTTATCTACTCTGCTTATTTCACAAATTTGTGAATATAATTTAATACCATAATTTACTATGCTCCAAACACCGTCTGTTAAAAAAATATCATCAGATGCTTTATTTTTATCTTCTTTTAGAATTTTTTGATTAGGAAAATCTGCTATACATTCTATATCTTCTCTAATACTAATTTCACTTTCTTTTATTTCATTTTTTATATCTTCTAATTGATTCTGAAACAAATTTAGTATTCTGCTACCTATTTTTTCTTTTCCTTCTATAAGATTCAAATTATTTAATTTATCACATATTATAGACATGTATGATAGTTCATCAAGCCTTTCTTGAAATCTTATACTCGAAATAAAATAATCATCAAGATATACTTTTAAATCTTCATCATTAATATCTTCTAATTTCAAAACTATTTTTAAATACTCCTCTTCTAATTTTTCTAGATTTTCCTTTTGATACTTATAAATTTCTATTACTTCATTATACAATAATTTTTCTTCAGTCTTTTCATTTAATTTCTTTCTTTTTTCATAAGCTTCAAGAATTTTGTTATAATTACTGTCTTTACCTACACTTTTTCCTAATTTTCCATTAGTAATATTATTTACAACCTTTATTAAAACTTTTCTATTATTTTGTTTCGGATTATCTTTTATATTTTCTATATACGAATCAAGAACATTTATAATATTTGATTCTTCTCTTAAGTTACCAACTTCATTTATCGTCTTATCCAATATTTCTAATTTTTCTTTAATACTTGATTTTCCCAATACTTGATGATTATTTATTGCATTTTGTACATCTTTTATTGTTCTAACCATATTAACATTTTTCTGTCTTTTTATATTTTTTATATTTTTATCTGCTTCACTTATTACATTTTTATGAGTTTTTTCTAATTGCTCATCATAACCTAAAGCTATTATTTCACGTATTACACAAAAATCTCTATAATCTAATTTGCTTAATTCATCAGAATCTATTTCTAAAACATTTTTTAATAAACTAACTTCGTGAAAATTTGATTTTGATAAAGTTTTTTCACTAATCTGGCTTTTTACTTCACTCCCGTCAAGTGCATCTTGGTATATATCAGATGAAGAATCTGATATTTCTAGACTTTCTTCGCTCTCATAATCTTTATCTTCTACTAAAGTTTTTTCACTAATCTGGCTTTTTACTTCATCATCTATTTCTTTTAGAGGTGGATTTAATATAGATGAAGACTCTGATTCTGTCAGAGTATTTTCGCTATTATATCTCTTTAAACCCACCTCTTTAAAATCTATACTTGACGATTTTTTAATTAATGAAATAATATCATTTTCTTCAATTTCATTATCATTTGAACCCCTAATTATTTTTTCTGACTTATCGATTATATTATTTTCTATAGCATTTAATGTTTTTGTACTATCTTTTATTTTTTTCACAACACTCATAACATTGCTCCTTTCTCACTTTTTTATTTGTTAAATTTTCAAAATCACTAAATCCTATACTTCTTTCATACTTATTTTGTCTCTGTTATGAGTTTTATGTTTTTCATTATTTTTCTTGCCCTTATACATTTTATTTTTTACATTGGTTTTACCACCATTACTAATTTCAATTCTCTTATTTTCATCCCTTTTCTTTGCTTCTTCTAAAACAAGATCTTTAAAAGCTAAACTGTCCACCATTATTTTATCCGCTAAAAATTGTACTAAACCATTTTTAGCACCTTTACTCTCGTCAATTCCTAAACCCACAAATGCAAAATTTTCTATAGTCCCACGAATATCCTTTGCACCTTCTCCTGTCGTTTTTATAGCTCCATCAACTTTTATCTGAAGTTTTTCCTTTTCTACTTTTGCTTGATAACTAAATAATTTATTTGCCTTATCTACCATTGATTTTGATAATTGATCTACTTTTTTCTCTTCTTCATTAGATTTAAATTTTTTTATTTCATCTGAACTTTTTTCTTTTAATTCACTATATTCAATAATTTTATTATTTAATTCTTTACACGCTTTTTTTACTTTATCTATTTCACTTTCAACTTCTTTAATACCATTATTTAAATTTCCAATCATTTCTTTTTCTTCATTGTATTCCATATTATCAGGTCTAATATGAATATACTCTAATATCTCAACTGCCATTTTAGTATACGTTAAGTTGTATTCGTAATATTTAATGTAATTTTGTGCTTGCTCTAATAAATCTTTCATGTTTTCAAATTTTCTATCTTGTTTTATTTTTATTAATCTATTTTTATCTAATTCATCATCACCATAATAAAACTTCTTATTTTTTAAATCCAACGGATTACTTAAATCATATATTTTTATATCGTTATCTTTAAAAATAGGCTGTTTTTCAATATTATCCTCATTCATTCCTTCTATAAGGATATAATAATTTCCATCATCTTTTAAAGGCCTACTTACTTTTTCTAATATATTATTTGCATCTACTGATGAACTATAATACCCAAGAGGAAGATTTGCAGGTCTATTATGCTTTATTTCTTTTTCTAATATTTCTTTTAACTTTAATGATAATTCTTCTCCTTTACACATTCTTGATTCATTCAATTCTTTATCATAATAATAATACTTTCCTCCCTTAAATTTAATTGGATCACTTAAATCAAACATTACTACGTTCCCATCGCCATAAGAATTATATGCTATATCTTCATTATCTAAATCTTTAAAAGAAACATAATAATATCCCCCATCTACTGTTTTTCTTTTTATTTCATCTATCAAGCTGTTCATCTCTTTCATTCTACTTTCTTTTTTTAGTCCATTCTTTTCTAATAATTTCCCCATCTCTTTTTTATTATGTTTATTTGAAATTTTTATTTCATTTACTTCTTGTTCTATTTCTTTTATAAATTTACTTTTTAAACCAAACAATGGAGATATTAACTTTAATGTATCTTCTAATTTTTCTTTTGGAGTTTTCTTTATATCATTTGAAATTTTATTTATTTCTTCATTATAACGTCGCTCTAGTATTTCAGGTAATATTTTATTCATTATAAATCGTTCTGCCGTATTCATTTTTTTGTATGTTTTTTCATACTCTACTCCGTCCATATATCTTTTCCCAATAGCATTTATAAGTGTCCACAATTCATCAGTTAATACAACATCATCTACCTTCTTATCTTCTTCTAATATTTTATCTAATGGACTATTTTTTAACTCCTCTTGTACAGATGTCTTGAATTCTTCATCAATGTCCTCTCCTTGTAGTGCGTCAAAATATATACTTTCTGATGATAATTCACGCTTTATTTCTGTGGGCTCTATATCACTTTCCTCTCCAACTAGTGTAACATCGTCTTGTTCTTCACTTGCTAAAGTACTATTAGAACCTGTAATAGATCTATTATCATAATCTTGTTCTTCACCTACTAAAGTTGTGATAGAATCTTCCCTAGAAATAGTATTATCATTTTGCTTTCTTTCATCTATATCTTTTGATAAATCCTCAGATTCATTAACAACCTCTTTCTTATTTTCTAAATATTTTTTTAATCTATTTATCTTTTCACTGTTACTTCCCATATCCTACACCCCCTCCACAAGCTATAATTAAAACACTCCTCATTGTTTATTTCGACAAATATGTTCATATATCCTTTTTTTTGCAGTAAATTTTAGAAAAAAAATTGTAATCTAAGTATCTAACCTGTATAATACTTTTAGGGAGGCGGTATTTTTTATGACTAAAAAAACACATATAACAACTGATGAAATGCCATTTTTTTTAGTTGACTATCTAAATTATCTTGAAACTATTAAGGGGAAATCTCTAAACACTATTCGTGCTTATTCATATGATTTACGGCTCTTTTTTAGATTTATAAAAGTTCATCAAAATATTATATCTGTCAGTTTATCTGATTCTGAAAATTTCGATAAAATTTCTATAACTGATATATCTGTTGATGTCTTATCTAAAATTACATTAGGCGATTTGTATTCATTTTTGTCATTTGTGAATAGAGAAAGAACAAATTCTTCTTATGCTCGTGCTAGAAAAGTAGCTAGTTTAAAATCTTTCTTTAACTATATAACTAATAAAGCTAAACTAATACATGAAAATCCTGCAAGAGAGTTAGAATCACCTAAAATTTTAAAAAAGTTACCAAAGTATCTAAATATAGATGAAAGTAAACAACTTCTAAATAGTATTTTATCACAAAATTCCAAGCACAAAGTTCGTGATTTTACAATATTGACCCTATTTTTAAATTGCGGAATGCGATTATCTGAATTGGTTGGCATAAATCTAGATGATGTAAGAAACAATACTATTTCTGTTACAGGAAAAGGTGGAAAAGAACGTATTATATACCTAAATAATTCTTGTATAGATGCTTTAAACAATTATTTAAAAGTTAGACCAGTCGATGGTGTAAAAGATAAAAAAGCATTGTTCCTAAGTGAACGAAAAAGTCGTATAAGTAAAAACACTGTACAATTTATTGTAAAAAAATACATAAAACAGTCTGGTTTGGATCCTAGAAAATACTCTACACATAAATTACGTCATACAGCTGCTACATTAATGTATAAGCACGGTAAAGTAGACGTTCGTGCTCTACAAAAAATATTAGGACACGAAACTTTAGCTACTACACAAATTTATACTCACCTTGATAATCAACAATTGCAAGATGCTCTAAACAGCAATCCTCTCGCTAATTTTACTAGCGAAACTAAAGAGACATAAGTCAATACGAGCTTGCGAATATTGCTGCGCCGGATTTGTGTACCCGGCAGGGTACAACTTACCATTCAAATCCGTGTGCATCCTAAAGGACGCGTTAAATTTACGT
>JBGUYI010000028.1:0-3019 GCA_045118635.1 Acetivibrionales bacterium | reverse complement strand
CTAAAAAGTACTATTTTGTGGAAGTTAGTAAAAAAAATATACCAAGCTAAATATGATTAGCTTGGTATAATATTTAGATTTAGTGCTCGTTGTTATGATACTTTTTCAAAATATATAGAATATTCCCCTTCATCATTACCAAAATGTCCAACTAAATAATCAGTGCCATCTTTATTTTCAACCGAAATATATTTTGTTAAGTCATTAATTTTTTTAAACTCATCAGAATTAACATCAATAATCCTATCTATATTTATAGTAGTATTATTTATATTATCTCCACGACCAAATACTGCAGTGATATTTGCATCAATATTATTTACAATATCAATTTCGTACTTATCATTAGATTTTTTTAGTTGACAATCAAATTTAATAGAAACATCACCTTTTGCTGGTAGGAAATTTCGTAGCTTATTATCAGTAACATCTGAATTAACATTAGTAAAATCAGAATGAATATTTATTTGTGCGGCATATTTCCCAATTTTACGGTTTAGAGATATAGATAAATCATATGTTACTCCATCTTTATCTAATTGATCTAACACTTCCTTTGAGTCTAATACTTTTTCTCCAGACTTATCATCAATAACATAGCTAAGTTTATAGTGTCCATTAAAATGGGATACTTCTCTTCCTTTTAAAGCCCAATATGTACCACCACAACATGCAACTAATACTAAAACAAACACAACAACCTTTAAAATTCTTTTCATAAAAACCAACTCCTTCAAAAATAAACATTTACTTTCATAATATAATAAACAAAATGTTACATCTCTTATAATAGCACTTTTTTTATAAATGTCAACACTTTATTTACAAAAAAATATAAAATGGAGGAAATGTGTGTATATTAAGGGTGTTTGGTAGATTTGAGTAAATTGAAAAGCGTATTTTTTGCTATTTTTTTTGTATTAGTGTATAATGAGATATTGTAAAAAGTTATTATATCAGTTTAGGGGAGGCAAAAAAGAGTGAATTTTAAAAATTTTAAGATACCTAATATGAAGTTTAAAAAAATGAATATAGATGTAGAAGAGTTAAAGGGTATTGATTGTGGTAATGTAGAGATAAAGAAAATAAAAAGTAGGAATGAACCATATGAGAGGACTCATTATAAGACAGTGAAAGAGTTTTTTTTGAAATCAGTATTAGAGTATCCTGATAATTCGTGTATTTTAGAAAAAGCGAATCATAAAGAACCATACAAGGTTATTACATATAAAGAATTTTATGATGATGTTGTAAGTTTAGGTACAGCTCTTATAAATGTATTAAATTTAAAAGATAAGAGAGTTGTTATAATAGGGGAGACTCAATATGATTGGTATATGTCATATATGGCTATGTTATTAGGAGTTGGAATAGCGGTGCCAGTGGATAAAGAGCTACCATTAAACGAATTGGAAAATTTAATAATAAGGTCTAAAGCATCAGCAGTTATATACTCAAATAAAAAGAGTAGTGATATACAAAAAATAAAAAAGAATATACCAAATGTTGATTATTTTATTGAAATGAAATCACAAGATGGATTAAATGGAAAACAAGTTGGATTAAGAAATTTGGTGATGTTAGGTAGAAAAATTATTGATTCTGGAAATGACAGTTTTAAAGATATACATATAGATGAGGAAGAATTTAAAGTACTATTTTTTACATCTGGAACCACAGCAAATTCTAAGGGTGTAATGTTAAACAATAGAAATTTGGCTGAGAATATAAATGCTGTTACTGCATATGTTAGGATATATCCTAGCGATAGACTATTTTCTATATTGCCACTGCACCATTGTTACGAATCAACAATAGGCTTTTTGTATCCTATGTCGCAAGGAGCGTCTATTGCAGTATGTGAAGGTTTAAGGTATATAGTACCAAATTTACAAGAAGCAAAACCAACAGCGATATTGACAGTACCTCTTTTAGTAGAAAGTCTTTATAAAAAGATAAATGAAAAGATAGTAAAGAATAAGAAAAATAAATTAGTAAGTGCAATGATTTCAGTAACTAATCTTTTGAAAAAAACAGGTATTGACGTAAAGAAAAGGGTATTTAAAGAGATATATGAAAATTTAGGTGGTAATTTGAGAATAATTGTTTCAGCGGCAGCACCAATAGATAAAAATGTTGGTGTTTGGTTAGAGGGAATAGGTATTACATTTTTACAAGGATATGGACTTACAGAAACAGCGCCTATATCTGCATTAACACCAGAATATGAGACACGAGTAGGGTCAGCGGGAAAAGCAATTGTACAAGCAGATATAAAAATTTTGAATCAGAATGAAAATGGTGAAGGAGAAGTTTTGATAAAAACGCCAACATTAATGATTGGTTATTATGAAGATGAAGAAGAAACTAATAAAGTTATAGACCAAGATGGTTATTTTCATTCTGGAGATATAGGATATCTAGATAAGGATGGTTATTTGTTTTTAACTGGAAGAAGTAAGAATGTTATAGTTACTCAAAATGGTAAAAATATATATCCTGAAGAAATAGAAATGCTATTAGAAAAGAATGAAGAGATAAAAGAAGTTATGGTATATGGAAAGAAAGCGTATAATAACAAGAAAGTAGAAAAGGAACTTATAATAACAGCAAAGGTAGTTCCTAATTATTCTAAAATTGAAGAGATTTATGGAAAAATTTCAGATGAGGAGATTTATAATATTATTTGGAATAAGGTGAAAGATGTTAACAAAAAATTAACTTCGTATAAATCAGTAAAATTATTGGAGATTAAACAAGATGAGTTTGAAAAAACATCTACAATGAAAATAAAAAGATATAAAGAAATGAATAATAAATAATAACGTAAGTACGGAGATGTCCCCCGCCTCTAAGCTTGAAAAAGCGTAGGCGGTGGGTACATATTTACAATTAAGTGGGAGTTCAAGCTCCGACGTAAATTTAACGCGTCCTTTAGGATGCACACGGATTTGAATGGTAAGTTGTACCCGTAGGGTACACAAATCCGGCGCAGCAATACTCGCAAGCTCGTATTGAC
>JBGUYI010000027.1:0-28875 GCA_045118635.1 Acetivibrionales bacterium | reverse complement strand
TGGATGCACACGGATTTGAATGGTAAGTTGTACCCTGCCGGGTACACAAATCCGGCGCAGCAATACTCGCAAGCTCGTATTGACTTCAGTCGGAGACTAAACTTTGACTGAATTATATTTTTTGAATGAATTTAGATATCGCATGTGTTTAGTATATCTTTTAGGGTGTTTGCTGATTTTTTTAATTTAGATTGTTCAGAGGTATCAAGAGGTATTTTGAATGTTTTGACCACGCCATTTTTACCTATTATAGTAGGTAGGCTTAGTGAAACATCAAATATTCCGTATTCACCATTTAATACAGATGATATTGTTAGTATAGAGTTTTCATTTCTAATGATTGCTTCAACAATTCGTTTTACAGCTAAGGCGATAGCATAATAAGTTGCTCCTTTTTTATTTATGATTTCGTAGGCAGAATTTTTTACATCATTGAATATTTTTTCAGATTTGTCTGTACTCTCGTAATATAAATTTATACGATTTCCAGCTATATTGCTACTACTCCATGCGGCAAATTCACTGTCTCCATGTTCACCTAAGATATATCCATGTATATTTCTAGTATCTATACCAACTTGTTTACTAAGAAGATATTTAAAACGAGCAGTATCTAGTAAAGTCCCAGATCCAATTACTTTGTTTTTAGGGAATCCAGATAATTTATAAGTTACATAAGTTAATATATCAACAGGATTTGTGACAATTAATAAAATTGAGTTATTAGAATATTTTGTTATTTCAGATATAATGTCTTTGAATATGCTTACATTTTTATTAATGAGATCCATCCTAGACTCACCCGATTTTTGATTGACTCCTGCAGTAATAATTATAATATCCGATGATGCACAATCTTTGTAATCTCCGCTAAATATAGTGACGGGAGAAATAAAAGGGAGCCCATGATTTAGATCCATAGATTCGCCAATAGATTTTTCTTTGTTCTTGTCTATTAATATTATAGATGAGAAAAGTCCACTAAGCATTAAAGTATAGGCAATAGTAGAACCAACAAAGCCAGCACCTATTATACTAACTACCATAAAATCATCCTTTCTTTTGTTAGTAGGTAAAAAATAATTATCTAAGGAATAGTATATCCAATTAAAAAAATCTTAATTAAGCTGTACAACAATTGAATTTAGTAAGAAAAATAGAAAATAGCACCATATGATGACAAAAATATTGGCTAGTTGTGGCAAAAAAGCTAAAAAAAACTAAATTTAGACCGCTTAAAAATGCATTTGAAAAATATGAGCAAGAATTGAAAATATAGTAAAATAAATATTTTAGAGGGTAAATATTACAAATATATTACAAGTTTATTACATGTATTTTCAGGTTATTGACTCAAAAAAATCGGAATGTTATAATTGTTCTAGAGATTAGGAGGGACAAGAGATTGTGCCTATGCCTAATTTGGTTAGGAAATAAAAGTCGGGTTATATATAATGTTAGAATGGGTGACCTGACTTTATCTATTACCAAAAATTTAAAAGGGAGGATTTGAAAGTATGAGGAATCTAAAAAAACACTTATCAGTACTACTTGTGGTTGCCATGATTTTTACTATGATGGCTCCAGTTTTTGCTGTTTCTTCATCTTACAGAGCTAGTTATGAAGATGAAGCTGAAAGATTGTATGAGTTAGGTCTATTCAAAGGTGTAAGTGATGAGGAATTTGATCCAGCTTTGGGTAGTAATTTAAGCAGAGAACAAGCTGCGATTATTTTGCTTAGATTATGTGGACAAGAACAAGAAGCTGAAAAAATGAGTCCATCAGAAGTAAATAGTGCATTAGCAGCATTTACTGATGCAAATGAAATTAGCGGATGGGCTAGAAAACAAGTAGCATATGCTACTAGCAGAGGCATAATAAAAGGATTCCCAGGCGGAGAATTTCGTCCATCAGAAAATGTAACTGGTAAACAATATGCAAGTTTACTTCTTCAAGAAATAGGAGTTACAGATTTTGAATATGTAGGAGCTTTAGAAAAATTAGCATCATTAGATGTTATATCAGTAGCTCAAATGATTTCTCTTGATAAAGATTTATTGAGAGATGATGTAGTATGTATGTCATACAACATCCTAGATGTTGAAACAGATAATGGAAACACAGTGATAGAAAATCTTATAGACAAAGGATTAGTTGATAGAGAACTTGCTGAAGAATATGATCTAGTAGAATCATATGAAGAAGAAGAACCAGCTGAAGAACCAGAAGAACCAGCTGAACCAACAGAAGGATTAGCAACTGTTGAATATAAACCAGCTACTTCTAGAACTTTGTCAGCAGGACAACAATTATTCCAAATAGGAACTGTAACAGTTACAGCAGGAGATGAAGATGTTAATGTTACAGGTTTAAAATTAAGAAAAACAGGTATGTCTGAAGATTCTTGTATAGAAAATGTAACAGTTTGGAGTGGAAGTGAAAAATTAAACACAGTTGGAAAATTCAACAACGGTGCAGTTAATATAGCTTTCACAAAATTAGTTACAGTAGAAGCAGGACATAGTGCAAAATTAAGTATAAAAGTAAACTTAAAAGACGCAAATTTCCAAGGAACACCAGAATTTAGCATAGCAGTAACAGAAGTAAAAGCTGATACTAGATTGGAAGGAAACTTCCCAATGCAAGGAAATACTTTCTCAATATCAAAAGTTAGTCTAGGAACTATGGATATAAGTAAGAGCGGAGATGCTCCAACAGGTACTCTTAATGCAGGGGACGAAAATGTTAGATTAGCTAAATTTGATGTAAAATTTGAAAAAGAAGCACAAATATTGAAGCAAGTTAAATTAACTCAAAATGGAAACATATCAGACAATGATATAGTTAATTTGGTGTTGTCTGATGATAAAGGAGTTTTAGCAACAGCAGACAAATTAACTAATGGTGCAGTTACATTCAATTTTGAAAAAGAATATGCATCAGGAACTACTGCTAGATTAACTCTTAGAGGAGATATAATAGGTGGAGCAGGAAGAACAGTTCAATTTGATGTAGATGATCAGAATGATGTTCAATCTGAAGGAAAAGTTTATGGAGCTACTATCATAGCATCAGCAGAAGTAATAGGTGCTGCATTAGATATAAGCAGAGGAACTTTGATAGTATCTAAAGATTCATCATCTCCAGTAGCATCTACTATAGCTAGTACTTGTGATGAACAAAAATGTACATCAATTAAGATTAAAGCTGTAGGAGAACCTGTTCAAATAGATACTGTTATTTTAAAATTGAAAGCAGCTAACATAAATGGAGTAGATAAAGTAAGAGTACTAAATGGTGATGTTGTTATAGCATCTCAAGATAAAATAGAAGCTAATAGTACAAGGCTTGCTGCAGGAATATATGAATTAGAATTATCATTAAGTGAAATAGTAACTGTAGATCCAGGACAACCTGTTGTTCTAGATATATTAGCAAACATGAAAGATGCAGAAGGCAATTATGAATTTGGAATTTCTAAGGTTAAAGGTACAGGATTAGTAAGTGCTAAGACTGTAGAGAATGATATAGATGTTTTTGGTAGTGTTATGAAGGTTGGAGATGTAAGACTTAGTGTTGAAGAAGTTGCTGGAATTAAAGGATATATATTCCCTAACCAAGCAAACAAGGAACTTACAAGTATTGACTTGTATCATAACTTGGGTCAAGATGTAAAAGTGTCTTCAATAACTGTGAAGATAACTGATATTGACGGTCACGAAATAGATCCTTCTGTAGTAAAAGGAACTTTCAGTAATATTAGTGTTATTACAGAAGATGGTACAATAGTATCAGATCCTATGAATAATCCAGAAAGTGCTACATTAAAAATCACATTAAAAGATGGAATAGTTGTAAAAGCAGGACAAACAGTTAGATTGTCATTAATAGCAGATGTAAAATCTACAGCAGCAGCAATTAGTGGTGCTAAACAATTTAAGTTTGATATTAATACAGCAACAGCTGTTACAGTAGAATCAGGAACAGATGTTAGAATAAAACCTATAGATAGTAATAAGATTGTAGAAGTAAGTGCTAGTGCAGCATCTAACAATGTAAGTGCTAAGTATTCTGTTACAGGTGACTTAGAAGATCAAAATGTTGTAGCAAATAAAGAAGAAAACCAAACTAATTTAGTTAAGTTAGCGCAATGGACATTAACAAATAATGCTAATGAATCAATTAGTATTAATAAGGTTTACTTTACTGCGACATACGGAGGACAAGAAAAAGTTCCTGCTACAACAGGAGAACCTACTATTAAAAAAGATTTAAATGAAGCTCATGTAAATAAATATGAATTAAGAGATGGTAAAGGTAATGTACTAAAAACATTTTCAACATTGCCAGCAAGTGGTGAAGAAAGAGAAGTGGAATTAACAAATAAACTTGAAATACCAGCAGCAAAAAATGGAAAAGTAGGAGAAGTTGAATTAGTAGTTTGGGCAAATATAGAAAATGGAGCTCAATATGGTGGAACAATTTCAATAGCACTTGGTAATAATGGAGACCCAGTAAAATATTTTGAAGGAACAGGTTCTGTTAGTGGTGTAACAGTAGATTATACTGGTGAAGAAGTAATACAAGCTGGAGAAAATAACCAAGAGCTTGTAAATACAGTAGCAATTTCTAAGGTTACAGCTTCAAATATATCAATTACAAGTCAAGTTAGTCCTGGATCAGGAATAACAGTAGGTAAGTTCAGACTTTCAAATACAGGTAATGAAGCTGTATTGATGAAAAACATTAGAGTATACTTTAGTAAAGATAGTTCAGGAGACTTTAAGCCATCAGATGATCCACAAGATCAAAACAACTATGGTCCAGCAGTTACTTTATTGAAGTTATATGATGGAAAAGCAAAGGAAATTGGTGTTGGATTAAAGGATGATGTTGATGATGATTATATAGATCTAGTAATTGATGATGGAGGAAAGAGAATTGCTGCAGGAGAAAGTGAAGTATTTGAAATTAGATTAGGTGCAGGACAAAAATTGGATGATACAGAAACAATTCAATTGAGATTAGATGATAAAGGAACAACTTATGATAGTACTTCAATAGAAGATAATGGATACAGAATATCTATTGATAATGAGATAACTATGACTGAAGTACAAGCTAAGATTTAATTATCATAAGATAAAGAGACTACTGTGAGGTTTTTAAGGCCTCACGGTAGTTTTTTTAAACTTAAAATTTACATTTCTATTACAGATATTGAGTATTATAACGTGTAGTGATATAATCTAATTGGGTCTTTTAGTTATCTTATATTTTTCCAGAAATTTAAAAATAGGAGGCGAATAGATAAATGAAGCGTCGTTTTTTAAAATTGTTTACGATGTTTTTAATTTGTTTTAGTATATCATCTGTATATGCTATTGGATATAGGTATGAAAAAGAAGCAGAAATTTTGTACAGTTTAGGTTTATACAAAGGAGTTAGTGAAATAGCATATGTTCCGGATTTAGGAAGCAATTTAACAAGAGAACAGGCAGTTGTTATTTTAACGAGATTGTTTGGTCAACAGGAGCATGCTAATAAAATGACTAATTTGAAAATAAATAACGCACTTAAAAAATTTGTAGATGCAGAGGATATAAGTAGTTGGGCGAAAAAAGAAGTTGCTTATGCGATAAGTAAAGGTTATATAAAAGGTATAGAAAAAGCTGATGGATATTATTTTAATCCAAGGGGTCATTTAAAAGGTCTAGATTATGCATCATTAGTATTACAACAATTGAATATACAAGATTTTGAGTATAGGAAATCAATAGAGCGATTAAAAGAAGAAGGTATAATATCAAAAGAAATTAATTTTGATAAAAAAGAGATAACAAGAGATGATGTTGTAGGAATGTCTTATGGTGTATTAAAAGCTAAAAGAGATGATGGAAAAACAGTTATAGAAAATTTGGTTGATTTAGGTATAGTTGAAAGAGAAGATGCAGAAAAATTGGGATTAGTTACAACTAAAAAACATGTTGAAGAAAAAGAAGAAAACAAAGATGAAGATACAAATAAAAATGAAGATAAAAATATGAATGAAAATAATCAAGATACAAATAAAAATGAAGATAAAAATATAAATGAAAATACAAAAGTTTCTATGAAAAGATCAGAAGGTGCAGTAAAGCTAGGTCAATGGACAATATATAATGGAAGTAGAGAAGCTATAAGTATAGACAAAATATATTTATCAGCCAATTATGGAGGAAATCCATATGTATTACAACCAGAATACATTACAGGTTATTCGATAGAGGATACAAACGGAAATGTATATGCTACGTTTTCTAATATATCTAATACAAGGCAAGTCAATTTACAAGAACCATTTATTGTAAATGAAATGAAGGGAAATGTTGAATCTAAAAAAGATTTGTTGGTATATGCAAAGATAGATGAAGATGCGGATTATGGAGGAACTATAGAATTATTTTTAGGAGATGGTGTTAATATATTTGAAGGGATAGGAAAAATTACAGGAACAAGTGTTATAAAAACAGGTAGTAGAGTACAACAAGAAGATGGTTTAGTAACAATAGTTATGTCTGAGGTAATTCCAAATATAGGTTCATATAATGTACAACCAGCAGGAGGAAGTCAACTAACAGTAGGAGCTTTTTATCTTCAAAATAAAGGACCAAAAGGCGTATTAATGGAAAAGATAACTTTAAAAGAAATATTTAATACAAAGGATAATTCAAATTATATATTAAAAAATGAAAAAGGCAAAGTAATATCAACAGCAGTTAGTGATGGAGGAGATGTAGTATTTGATATACAAGGAGGTCAAAAGATATCAGCAGAAAAAAGTGAACTATTCAAGGTAGAGATAGCTGACAAATTAGAAAAATATGATAGAGTTCAGTTAAGGTTAGTAAAAGAAGGTACAAGTTATGATACATTAGATAACAAAGGATATGAAATGAATATAGATGATGATTTGACACTAGATGAAGTTATTGTAAGAGATTAGCAAAAAGGCTGACCTAAATAGGTTAGCCTTTTTACTAAAGGGGGTCAAAATGTATTTTGTGAGGTCAATATTATTATTGCCATTAAAAGAAATAATATACAAGAAAAGAATTATATTTTTTTGCCAATTATGACTCTGTCAATTTTATTGAAATCTTTAATTATTTTTATATCTTTATATGTATCTTTCATAAGTGAAGAAACGCTCATAGATTGATTATATCCAACCTCAAAAGTTAGAAGACCATTTGGTTTCAAAAAATTTGTGGATTGGGTTATAATTTTTTTATAAAAATCTAATCCATCAATGCCACCATATAAAGCAGAATGTGGCTCAAAATGAAAGACCTCTTTGTCCAAAGTTTTCATTTCGTCTAAAGATATATATGGAGGATTAGATACGATAATATCAAATTTATTTTTTATAATATCAACTAATTTAGAATTTGGATCCTCAAAGCTACTTAATAGATTACTTTCTAAAAAATATATTTTATCTACAACTTTATTCTCACAAGCATTATAATAAGCAACCTCTAACGCAGTTTTTGAAATATCTAAAGCTACAATGTATGAATTTTTTATAAAATGAGCAAGACTAATCGCAATACATCCAGAGCCAGTTCCAATATCTAAAATAGAAATTTCCTTTAAAGAAGGCAAATTATTTAACACAGTCTCCACCAATATTTCGGTATCTTGTCTTGGTATTAAAACGGATGTATTTACCTTAAAATTTAATCCCATAAATTCCTGTGACCCCAATATATATTGTAAAGGCTCATTGTTACACCGTCTATCTATATATGTCATAAATTGATTATATTCATAATCCTTTAATTCATATTTAGGGTACGTAAATATGAAGGTACTATTTTTATTAAGGACATGTGATAAAATCATCAAACACTCTGATTTAAAATTTTCTATATTACTGTTTTTTAATAACATACGCCCATTATTTAGAGCATCACATACATAAAACATACAATTTTCTCCCTTTAAAATTACAAAAAGAACCCAACCTAAAAATAGCTGAGTTCCAACACATGAACATATCATCGGTTATTGCACAGCCCACATTAATACTCAAATAATACACATTTTCAAATGTTGATTTTTTGTGCAATTATGTAACTAGCAATCTCTCATATAAAAAAATCAACTTTAATTTTTAGCTGTTGCATTTATTTGTTCAAGACGTTTTTTAAATTTGTCAATTCTACCACCAACATCTGCAAACTTTTGCTTACCAGTAAAGAAAGAATGACACTTTGAACATATTTCAACACGCATATCTCCTTTTGTAGACATTGTATCAACAACCGCACCACAAGCACACTTCACAGTACACTTTACAAAATCTGGATGTATACCTTTTTTCATCACTTTCACCTCTTTCATATCAAATATAAAACAATATTTATGCAAAATTACATATTTTTTTGTCGATACTACAAAAAAACAACTCAACCATTACATAAGTTATCTATACACAAAAAACGTGTTAACCTAACTTATTTCACTCCATCATCTGTAGATTATATCAGTGGCATATAAAGTTTGTCAATATGTATTTGTTTTTAGATCTATTAAAAATCTAAAAAACAAAGTTTCAACGTACTATTTATCCATAAAACCTACATTTATGCTATTTATAAAATCAACATTAGTTTTAGTTTGTATTAATTTATTAACTATTATTTCGGTAACTTCAGAGGTACCCATATTATTCATAGCTTTTCTAACAGCCCAAATACCTTCTAATTCTTTTTGAGATAGTAATAATTCCTCTCTTCTAGTTCCAGATCTATTAATATCAATAGCAGGGAATATCCTCTTTTCAGATAATTTCCTGTCTAGATGTAGTTCCATATTACCAGTACCTTTAAATTCTTCAAATATAACATCATCCATACGGCTACCCGTTTCTATTAAAGCAGTTGCCATAATAGTTAAACTTCCACCAAATTCAATATTTCGAGCAGCACCAAAAAATCTTTTAGGTTTATGCAAAGCCCCAGGATCTAATCCACCAGATAATGTTCTTCCTGTAGGAGGAATTGTTAAATTATAAGCACGAGCTAACCGTGTTATGCTGTCTAACAAAATTACAACATCCTTTTTTTGCTCAACTAATCTTTGAGCTCGTTCTAAAACCATTTCGGCAACTTTTATATGATGTTCTGGCACTTCATCAAATGTTGAATAAATAACCTCACCCTGTATTGAACGTTGCATGTCAGTAACTTCTTCTGGTCTTTCATCAATTAAAAGAACAATTAGCTCTATATCAGGATAATTTTTTGTTATAGCATTAGCTATCTTTTTAAGTAGTACAGTTTTTCCAGCTTTTGGAGGAGAAACTATCATACCACGTTGACCTTTTCCAATAGGTGCAATCATATCAATAAGTCTTGTTGATAATTCTTTTGAGGAAGTTTCAAGATTAATTCTTTCATTTGGATAGATTGGAGTTAAATATTCAAATGCAACTCTCTTTGAAGCCACTTCAGGTGAATCACCATTGACAGATTGAATATATAAAAGAGCTTGAAATTTTTCGCCTTCTTTTGGTATACGACCTTTTCCTCTTATTTTATCACCAGTTTTTAAAGAAAATCTTCTTATTTGTGAAGGAGAAACATAGACATCCTTCGGACCAGATAAATAATTCGAACTCCTTAAAAAACCATATCCGTCAGGTAAGACTTCCAAGACTCCCTCAACAGGATCATCACTTTCAATAGGTGCAATACTTTGTAAAAAATCTTTCTTTTCATTAGAAGTCTTTTCTTCGACAAAAGAACCAGTTTCTTCAGATTGTGCAGATACTTTTGCCTGATCATCCATTGCATTAGACTTATCTTTAGATTTAGTCATATCTTTTTTGCAAGCAAACTTGCTAGAGACTTTAGACTGAGTAGAGTTCTTCTTGTTAAAATCATCATTCCGTATTTTCTTAGTATCTTTATTATCATTTTGTATAACTGTACTAACAACAGGAGTTTGTACTTTTTCTGATGAAACAGAATCAACAGTACTCTTAGACTTTAATAATTCAATCAATTCTTTCTTTTTCAATCTTGAAATATTTTTAAGACCTAACATTTTTGCTATATAACGTAAATCTTCTGTAGTTTTTTTCTCAAGATTAATTTGTTCCATAATCCACCGCCTTTATAACTAATTATATTATTTACAAAAATTTTTTATCGGTATCCCCACACCGCTTTAAAAAATTGCAACTTTACATACAATATCTCTCATAGAATCTCAACATATAACCCAATAGACACCTTAAAACTAAATAAAAACTATATCCAATGTAGGTGTAAAATTTTTGAGATACAATTCTATCTCTTAAGATTATCCAAAGAAAAGGACTACTGTGATGAACCTATTACCTAAAGGTAATACAAATTGGTCCAAAAACACAAGATTCTATTCCTAAACTACAATTACAACCAAGATAATTTTGCTTATTTATATATACAATATCATTGTTATACAAAATTCATAAACCCACAACAACATCTCTAAATATGTATCCCTCTAGCTATATAGGGAAGTGTATAACGAACCTTGTTTGTATACAACATTTTTTTGGAAAAGAGTCGCACTCATGTCACTATAAACGACGAGTTCTTTGCCCCTTACTTATAAACTTATTTAAGAACACAATAATTATTAGCAAGATATTATATATTACCTGCAACAAAAAATATTGTAACATATATTACCAAGAATGGCAAGATAAGAATGTGTAAAATTATCTGGGGGGAAAAATAAATAAAAAAAAGTATAGAAAAAACATGGTACATCCTGTACAATGTAATTGCCAAACCACAAAGAAAGGATGTGCACCATGTTTAGCAAAATTGTATCAAAAGATAATATAAAATTCAAGGAGGTGGAGAAAAAAATTTTTAGATTTGTGAGCCACCTTGGATGTTTAATACTGCAGAGTATATTGGAAGAACAAGATGAAAAAATATTTAAGGAAAGGGATAAAGAAAAATATAGTAGTAAAGGATTTGAGAGGACTTCTATACAAACAATAATGGGAAATGTTACATACAAGAGAAGACGTTATGAAATAACAGAAGATAGGATAACAAAAAGAGTATACCTATTAGATGAACAATTAAAAATAGGCAGAATAAAAAAAGTATCAGATAATGTAGTTGAAAAAATAATAGACATAGTAAAAGTAAACTCATACAGAGATACTGAGAAAATATTATTAGATACAACAGGAGTTGAACTAAGCTTTGAAGCGATAAGAAATATAATACTAGAGGTGGGTGAAAAAATAGCAGATAGAGAAAAAAGGTTAGTAGACCTAAAAAAGAAGGAACAATTAGTTCAAGGAGAAAAAGAAGTGGTGGCACTATTTGAAGAGGCAGATGGTTTATTTATAAATTTACAAGGAAAAGATAGACAGAATGTTTTAAAGGAACAAAATTATACAAAAGGAGAACGAATAAAAGTAAAGAAAGAATTAAAATTACATGTAATGTATGAAGGTTGGAAAGAAGGAGATAACAGGCACTCACTAATGAACAAAACGTATACAGCAGGAATAATGGAAGCAAAAGAACTAAAGAAAATACGAGATGCAAAAGTATATGAAAAATATAAGGAAGATGTAATAAAATTAAGGGTATTAAATGGGGATGGGGCAAAGTGGACAGAAATGCTAACACCAAAAGGAGGAATATATCAGAAGGATTATTTTCATATAGTAAAGAAAATAAATGATTGTGTATCTGAGGAATATAGAAACGAAATAATGCAATTAGTAACATCAAAAGCAAGTTATAAAAAGATATATAATGAACTAGAAAAAATAAAGTATAAAGAGGATGGTATATGTGAAAAGGTGGAGAAGATAGAGCAAGTACAAAATTATTTAAAAAAAGGATTAAAAAGATATAGTGATATCACGGAAGTTCCCAAAGCTCCAAAAGGAATAGAATTTAGGAGATTAGGTACACAAGAAAGCCAAATATTTACGGCGTTAAAAGTTAGATTTAAAAGTGGAAGAAAATCGTTTAGTATAAAAGGAGCAAATGCATTAGCGAAAGTTTGTGTATTGGCTAACAAACTAAGTATTGAAGATATAGAAGCGCCAATAGAAATAGATACTAGTATCGAAGACTGGATAAAAAATATAGAAGATAATATAGAAAAGGGATTTAGAAAAGAAATAGTTGGTAATGGTAACATTGGAACAAAACAAAGTCATAGTGAACTAAGATTTATGAAGGATATCTTTAAAATTAGGGGATTTAGTAATATTAGATTTTAATTGAATAATGATTAAATAGAGATACACAGGGATGCATTTTGTCTATGTATTAAGTGTACAATGTGTTTAAATTAAATATTTTTATGTGGGTACATAATGATTACTAAAATTCAAAAATAATATTACATTTACAGGATGCAAAAAAAAATAAAAAAATTGCCCCAATTTACTTGACACATACGCAAGATAAAAAAACAATTTTTGCTATTGTAAATTTATTTTTTCTGTAGTATACTTAGTATTGTTCTTAGGAGCGAACAAGAATGTTGTTTAAAGTTTGACCGTACTAAGTGGGGAAGTAGCGGTGCCTTGTAACCTGCAGTCCGCTGTAGCAGGATGTAATTCCTCACATAAGGCTTTTTTTAGCAAGGTTTGTAATCTTAAAAGTGGTGTTGACGATTGGAGCCTACACAATGAAAACATATGAACCCCGTCAGGTCCGGAAGGAAGCAGCGGTAAGTGTGCAATTTCATGTGTTGTAGGGGTATCTGGTTTGAGCTAACTATAAGATTGTCACTTGATAGAATAAGTCGAGTGTGGGGTGTACGGTCGTTAAATAAAAAAGTGTCTGCTTAAATACATTAGTAGACATTTTCTTTTTGTATATTAAAATAGGGGGTGCATTTTACGTGATATATTTAATAGTAGGGCTAGGGAATCCGGGAAATGAATACAAATTGACAAGACATAATGTTGGTTTTAATGTAATAGAAGCTTTAGAAAAAGAGTATAATATTAGTGTAGATAAACCTAGGTTTAAAGCTCTTATTGGTGAAATAAAGATAGGTGATAAAAAAATTATTTTAATGAAGCCACAAACTTATATGAATTCTAGTGGAGAGAGTGTTAGGGAAATTTGTGATTGGTATAAAATACCTGCAAATAACATAGTTGTTATTTATGATGACATAGATATACCGTGGAAAAGACTAAGAATCAGACCGAAAGGTAGTGCAGGTAGTCATAATGGATTAAAATCTGTTGTGAATTTATTAGGAAGTGATGAGTTTAATAGAGTTAGAGTGGGAATAGGAAAGCCTCCACAGGGTTTTGATTTAATAGATTATGTTTTAGGTAAATTTAGTAAAGAGCAACAGAAGGATTTAAGTCTAGTAGTGAATAATGCAAAAGAAGCTGTAAAATGTATTATTGATAGTGATATTGATACTGCAATGAATAAATTCAATTAAAAAAAGGTGTAAATTATGTATGGAGAAATATTAAATTGTATGAAAGAATACAATTCTTTGTTAGAAGGTTTTAAGAATAAAAAATTTCCAATTACTATTAGTGGAGTTTTTGGATCTCAAAAAGCTCATATGGTTTACTCAATTAGCAATGATATAGATAAGAAAATAATTTATATTGCACCTAATGAGATAGAAGCTTTTCATATGTACAAGGATTTGTTATTTTTTTTAAAGGATGAGGTTTTGCTTTATAAATCGAGAGAAATTGTATTTTATGATGTTATGGCAAGAAGTAATGATGATGTATATGACAGAATAATTGCATTAGAGAAAGTGGTATCTTGTAATTATAAAATTATAGTGACAAGTGTAGATGCAATTAGTCAAAAGATAATTGAAAAGGACAAACTACAAGATTCAATAATAAAATTATCTAAAGAAACAGTTGTTGATTTGCAAAAACTATCAAAAGATTTGATCAAAATAGGTTATGATAAGCAAGAATTTATTGAGTCAAAAGGTCAATATTCAATAAGAGGTGGGATTATAGATATATTTTCAATAGAATATGATAATCCAGTAAGAATTGAATTATTTGGAGATCAAATAGACTCCATAAGATTTTTTGATAAAGATACACAAAGATCAAAAGAGGTTATTGATGAAGTAAGAATTTTACCTGCGAAAGATCTTTTTTATAATGAGGATGAGAGAGAGGTCATTTTAAATCAAATAAAAGGTGAGATTAAAAATTATGAATATATAGAAAGAGCAGAGAATGACTATAATTATTCAACGTCAGATAAATTTTGGCCTTTTATAGCGAAGTCATCATTATTTGATTATGTAAAAAATGATGTTTTAATGTTTTTAGATGGTTTAGATAAATTTGAAGAAAAATACAAAAGCATAGAAAATTATCACAAAGAAATGTTTAGTATTTTTTTTGATAAGGGTTATGTATCAAAATCATGCGTTGATATTATATTTCGTTGTGATGAAATAAAGAACAAGTTATATAATATAGTCTATCTTAGTCTTTTTAAAGGACATAATGCAAATGAGGAAATTTATTTTGAGACAAAGCAAATTCCAATGTATAACGGTCATGTAGAATTATTTGCTAAAGATTTAAAAAAGATAAAAGATGAAAATTATAAAGTGTTAATTTTAGCAGGAGATGAAAAAAGAGCAAATCATCTTGTAGAAATATTAGATACATATGGGATACAAGCAAAATACAGTGATAATTATAAAATAAATGATGGTCAAGTAGTTGTATCCAAAGGAGAATTAAATTCAGGATTTTCTTATCCAAAAATTCGCTTTACAGTAATAAGTGATATAGAAATATTTGGTAAACATAAGAGTAAAAGAAAGAAACAAATACAAAAAGATAGAAAGGCAATAAGTTTATTTACTGACTTAAAAGTAGGGGATTTTGTTGTGCATCATTCTCACGGAATAGGAAAATATGTGGGAGTAGAGCAGTTAGTTGTTGATAATATAAAAAAGGATTATTTAAAAATCCAATATTATGGTGATGACGTTTTATATATACCTATAAATCAATTAGATTTAATACAAAAGTATATTGGTCAAGATGCAAGAGTTCCTCGATTAAATAAATTGGGGACTAACGAATGGAACAGATTAAAAAATAAGGTAAAAGAGTCGGTAGAAGATATTGCGAGGGATTTGATAGAGTTATATGCTAAAAGACGTAGTGTAAAGGGGTACGAATTTTTGCCTGATACAATTTGGCAAAAACAGTTTGAAGATTTATTTCCTTACCAGGAAACAGATGCACAATTAAAAAGTATAGAAGAAGTAAAAAAAGATATGGAATCGCCTAGACCTATGGAAAGATTGCTTTGTGGTGATGTTGGATTTGGGAAAACAGAAGTTGCATTAAGAGCAATTTTTAAAGCTTGTATGAGTGGAAAGCAAGTTGCATATTTGGTTCCAACAACAGTTTTGGCACATCAGCATTATACTAATTTTAAGGAAAGGATGAAAGATTTCCCAATAGTAGTGGAGGTTTTAGATAGATGCAAAAGTACTAAAGAGCAAAAAAATATATTAAAGAGAGTAAAAACTGGAGAAGTGGATATTCTAATAGGTACACATAGAATTTTGCAAAAGGATGTGGAATTTAAAGATTTAGGATTTTTGGTAGTAGATGAAGAACAAAGATTTGGGGTAAAAGATAAAGAAAAGATAAAAGGTATAAATAATAAAATAGATGTGTTAAGTTTGTCAGCGACACCTATACCAAGAACGTTACATATGTCGCTATCAGGTATAAAAGATATAAGTATTTTAGATGAAGCACCAAAAGAAAGATACCCTGTTAATACGTATGTATTAGAATATGATGAGGGATTAATAAAAGAAGCGATTAGTAAAGAAGTTTCTAGAGGAGGCCAAGTATTTTATTTATATAATAGGGTAGAAAGTATAGATTCAAAGGCAGTTAGTATAAGTAATATGTTAAAAGACATAAAAGTAGCAGTAGTACATGGTAGAATGGATAAAAGAAAATTAGAAAACACAATATTAGAATTTATTAATAAAGAGTATGATGTTTTAGTATGCACAACAATTATTGAATCTGGAATTGATATGCCAAATGTGAATACACTTATAATAGAAGATGCAGATAAAATGGGGTTATCGCAACTTTATCAATTAAGAGGAAGAGTTGGTAGATCTAATAAATTAGGTTATGCATACATAACCTATAGAAAAAATAAAGTGATAAATGAAGTAGCTAGAGAAAGATTAAAAGCAGTAAAAGAATTTACTGAGTTTGGATCAGGATTTAAAATTGCAATGAGAGACATGCAAATTAGAGGAGCGGGAAGTATAATAGGTGCAAAACAACATGGACATATGGAGGCAGTAGGTTATGAAATGTATACAAGATTATTGGAAAATGCTATAAAAGAACAAAAAGGTGAAGTGGTAGAAGAAGAGAGTATAGATGTTACTATAGATTTAAATGTAAATTCATATATAGATAATATGTATATAAATGATGAAGAACAAAAGATTGCTATTTATAAAAAAATAGCAGCAATAAAAACAGAAGATGATGCAATGGATATTTATGATGAGTTAATAGATAGATTTGGTAGTATACCTAATGAAGTTGATAATTTACTGCAAATTAGTGTGTTAAAAAATATTGCCAAAAATGTTGGAGTGGAATCAATACAGCAAAAGGATGAGGTTGTTATATTTCAATTTGGGGAAAATAAAAAAATAAATATTGCATTGGTTAGTAGACTTGTATTACAATATCCAGGTAGATTACTGCTAACTGCAAGTAATAAGCCATATTTGACATATAAAATAAAAAATTTAAATGATAGTAGTTTAGTAGTAAATATTAAGAAATTATTACAAAACATTAACAAATTACAAAATGATGATTAATTAAATTATACTTGTAAGTAAGTATTATAAAATTTTAAGAAGGTGGAAAAATTTATGGAACACAAATTACAAAAAACATGGGTTATTTTATTAACAGTTTTAGTGATAGCTGGTATAGTTGGAGGAGTGGCATATTCATATTCATCTAGAGAAATATTAGGTAAAATTGATGGCACGACTATAAGCAGTAATGAATTTATATTTGTATTAAAACAAGTGATAAACAGGTCAGAAAAAATGATGCTACCTAATGGAGCAACAGAAGAAGATAGAAAAACACTATGGAAATCTGAAGTAGAAGGAAAGACATTTAGTGAAAAAATGGAGGAAATAGCGTTAGAGGAGGTAAAAAAATATAAGATACAATTGATAAAAGCAGATAAAGCAAATATAGAACTTACAAAAGAGGAGAAGGATAAAAACAGAAAAGAAATAGATCAAATGATAGAAAAATTAGGTGGACGAGTTAGTGCAAATGATAGGATATTAACAGTTTATGGTATTCCTACAAGTGAGTATAGGAAGATTAGAGAAAAAATTAGTTTAATAAGCAAGTACATGGAGTTTGAAAAATCGAAATTAAAAGCAAGTGATGAAGAGATATTAGATTATTATAATAAAAATTATGAAAATGATGAGAAGGTTACGGTAAGACATATTTTATTGTCTACAAAAGATTCTTCTAATAAAGATTTGCCAGCGGATAAGATAGAGGAACAAAGAATTAAAGCTGATGAAGTATTAGAAAAAATAAAAAATGGGGAAGATATAGAAAAGCTTGTAAAAGAGTATTCTGATGACATGGCATCTGTTAATACGAAAGGACAATATACCTTTGAAAAAGGAAATATGGTTCCAGAATTTGAAGGTTGGGCATTTAATAATGCACCTGGAAATTGTGGTGTAGTAAAAACAGAATACGGATTTCATGTAATAGTGAAGCCTACTTTTGAAGAATTAAAAGATGAAGTTAAAGATTTAGTTTTAAATACTAAATATGAAGAATTGTTAAAAGAATGGGCAAAACTTCCTGAATATAAAATAGTTGTTAACCAAAAAGCATTAAAACATGTGAGAAATATAATTGAGCAATCTGTTTAATTTTGAAGATTCCTTTTTTTGTGGTTGACGTATGTATAATTTTAAAAATAATGAAAATAATAAACAGTGAAAACACAGAAAAAGGAGTTTTTGGTTATGAAAGCAACAGGTATTGTTAGAAGAATAGATGATCTTGGTAGGGTTGTTATTCCAAAGGAAATAAGAAAAACCCTAAGAATAAGGGAGGGAGATCCACTAGAGATTTTTACAGACAAAGAAGGAGAAGTCATTTTAAAAAAGTATTCTCCTATTTGTGAATTAAGTGATTTTGCGTTACAATATGCAGAATCATTAAGTAAATCTAGTGGGCATATAACATGTATTTCTGATAGAGACATGATAATAGCTGTTTGTGGGGCACCTAAAAGGGAGTATTTAGAAAAAGGACTTAGTAAAGATTTAGAAAAAGTAATACAAGATAAAACTGATGTTTTAGTTTCATCTTCTAAAGAAAAACCGATAGCAATATTAGAAGGTGATGTTTCTGGTAAAAAATATTGTGCGCAGGTTATTTCTCCTATAGTATCCGAAGGAGATCCGATGGGAGCGGTTATATTTTTGTCGGTTGAACCAAATGCTAAAATGGGAGAATTAGAAGTTAAATTGGCAAATTCTGCAGCAAGTTTTTTAGGAAAGCAGCTAGAATAAAAAAAATTATACCATAGATAGCCTAAATGTGATATAGTCTTTTTTGGAGATAAAAAAAATCAGCACTAGATTTGCTAATTATTTAGCACCAAATTAATAATTAGTGTGCATTCGAAACTTATTAGTGAATTTAGTTAGGGTCTTAGACTTTATGTACTAGATGTGATTTTTTTGTGAATTTTCACCTTGGATTAATATTTAAAAGGTAGGGAATGTCTTCAGATAAAAGTTATATATCAAGTTTGGCTATTTTGTTTTTTAAGGGGGAAATTTTAAAGTGAGAATGGATAAATATTTAAAAGTTTCAAGATTGATAAAAAGAAGAGAGGTTGCTAATAAAGCTTGTCAACAAGGGAAAGTTTTAGTGAATGGAAAAGAAGTAAAACCGTCTTATGATGTAAAAATTGGAGATAAAATTGAAATAAAAATTGGAGCAAATAATTTAAATGTTGTAGTAACAAGTTTGAAGGAATATACAAAGAAAGAAGATGCTAAAGAATTATATGATATAATTTAATAACCATTTTTTGACTTTGGATAAAAAATATGTTAAAATTAAAACTTGTAAGAAGTAGAGGTTAATTTTTATGTAATGTTTGGTATAGTAGTTTTGTGTGATGGCGTAATATAATTTAATTCTTAAGGGGTTGGTTAGCGTGTCAAAAACGATACTGATAGTAGATGATGAAAAGAACATTGCAAATATATTAGATTTTAATCTTAAAAAGGAAGGGTTTAATACAATTGTTGTTAACGATGGAGAAAGTGCAGTTGATATTGCATATAATAAGAATCCAGATTTAATACTTTTGGACATAATGCTCCCTAAGTTAGATGGGTTTTCAGTTTGTAAGAAAGTTCGAAAAGATTTGAATACTCCAATAATTATGTTAACAGCAAAAGAAGATGAAGTAGATAAAGTTTTAGGGCTAGAACTAGGTGCCGATGATTATATAACAAAACCTTTTAGTCCGAGAGAATTAATGGCCAGGATAAAAGCCAATCTAAGAAGAACAGAAATGTCTGAAAATGTACAAACAGAAATTTTGAAATTTGGAAATCTTATAATAAATTGTGCAAGTTATGAAGTTAAGCTAAAAAATAAAGTTATAGATATAACACTTAGAGAATTTGAACTGTTAAAATTTTTAGCACAAAGGAAAGGACAAGTATTTACAAGAGAAAGTCTTTTAGAAAAAGTTTGGGGATATGAATATTTTGGTGATGTTAGAACTGTAGATGTTACAGTGAGGAGAATAAGAGAAAAAATAGAACAAGATCCAGCGAATCCAAAATACATAATTACAAAACGAGGAGTAGGCTATTATTTTAGAAAATAATTAGGATGCGAGGAATTAGTGAGACATGGTGGGCGAGGGCATAAAGACGTTAAAAAGTATTCAGTTTAGATTAATATACATATTTGTATTAATGACATCGGCATTAATGGTTATTGCAGCGATTTCAATAAATAATTCTGTGCAATCATCATACTACAATACTTTTAAGACACGGATAGAAAAAGGTTTTGATGAGTGGAGATTGAATGAAAATCCCACTAAAGAAGAGATAAAACATTATTTGAGAGAAGAAAAGAATGCTATGTTTTTATTTCTTATTACAGACTATAAAACATATACTATAATAGATAAATATACTAATGAAATAGTGTATTCAAGTGATAAGTTGTTTGAGGAAAATGAGGAGAAATTATTAGACCAAATACAAAGATCTAGTAATTATATAAAAGCTTTGACTGGAAGTACCGGAGACAAGGACAAGCTTTTAAAATTTAGAGATAAGTCATATTTAGATTACGCAAAATCAATGGGTGATTTTGTTATATATTTTAGGTATGACAAAGATGATTGGCAAGGAACGGTAGATAAATTTAATCAAATTATATATATAAGCTTTTTTATATCAATAATAGTATCATTAGTGATAGGTTATTTTTTGTCTAAAACAATAACAATCCCAATAAAGAATATGATGTATAAAGCAAAAAGAATGGCAGAAGGAGAATTTGAAGAAGTTTTAACAGTTGAGTCAAATGATGAGATAGGTCAGTTAACTAAGACATTCAATCATATGGCAAAAGAGATACAGTTACATTTGACAGAATTAAGGAAAGAAAAAAATAAGATAGAAACTATACTTCATTATATGACAGATGGAGTAATAGCATTTGATATGTTAGGAAATCTCATACATATAAATTCCACTGCGACACATATTTTGAGCATGGACAATTTTGAATATAATTTTTTCAAATTTGTTGATGAATTAGAGCTAGACGTTACAATTCAGATGGTATCTAAGTTAAAACCTTTTGAAACAATAGAAGAAAATTTGCATATTGATGATAAATTTTTAAAAATTCAGATTGTGAATTTTAGTAGTAAAACAAATTCTAATGAAGGAATTATTTTTGTTATACAAGATAATACAAAACAACAAAAGCTTGAAAATATGAGAAAGGATTTTGTTGCAAATGTTTCACATGAATTAAGAACGCCACTTACTTCAATTAAAGGATACACAGAAACATTGTTAGATGGGGGCATTAGTGATTTGGACATATCAAAGAAATTTTTAAGTGTAATAGATTCAGAGACTGATAGAATGATACGGTTAGTAAATGACTTATTACAGCTAACAAAAATAGATGGAGATAAAATGAAATGGGATAAAAGTATTGTAAATATTAACAAGTTGATAGAATTTATAGTGTATAAAATGGATATATCTATAAAAAATAACGAGTTGGCTGTGGATATAAATTTAAATGAGAATTTACCGCTTGTATCTATAGATAGAGATAGAATAGAACAGGTTATCATAAATATTTTAAGTAATTCTATTAAATATACTTTACCAGGAGGCAAAATAAGGATTTCAACAGAAGATGATAGTAAATATATAAAAATTATAGTAGAAGATACAGGAATAGGTATTCCAAAAGAAGATTTGCCAAGGATATGTGAGAGATTTTATAGAGTAGATAAAGCACGTTCTAGAAAACAAGGGGGAACAGGCTTAGGCTTATCTATAGCTAAGGAAATATTAGAGCAACATAATGGCAGAATAGAAATACAAAGCGAGTTAGATAAAGGGACAAAAGTTAGTATTTATTTGCAAAAGTAAATGATGTTAACATAGTTTGTATTTTTGCATATTATAAAAGACGAGAACATAAAAGATTAGAGGTTTTATTTGATGAATTCAACAAAAGAAAAACTAAAAAATTATTTTTTAATATTTTTGATTGGACTTAGCATACTACAAATTGCAATTTATTACAATTATCAATCTAAAAATAAATTAGGAGTGTTTTTAGAGATGATATATGAAAGTGATAAATATAATTTCAAAGAAGATGAATTCTTTAGACCAGACAGGATAGTTGTGTGTAGGAAATTTAATGAAAATCATAAAATGATAAAAAAAACTAGTCAAGAGTATTATATTTTGTGGAGAGACGCTAAAAAATATTTAAAAGATGTATTAGATACAGAAATTTATGAAGAAGTTGTACCATTTACATATGAATTGTGGAATAATATTATAATAAGAAAATCTGTCATGTTAGAATTTGATCAAGATGTACATAGTAATTTAATTTCAACTTTTTTAGGAAATAGCTTTTCAAAAGATATGGAGTTAACAAAAGTTAAAAAGGTTGTAATGCAGCCATTTGAAAATAAGGATAACATAATGACATTGTATTTAACAGATGGTGATAGAATATTTAAAGTATACAGTTATATCACAAAAGATAGATTGCAAAAAGAAACGTATGACAAATTATTAGAAACGATAGAGCAAGATAATTCATATAAAAACTATAGTTTGATAAAAGAGATTTATCCAGATAAAGATATGGCACCATTTAATATAAATCAAGATATATTATTAGCTACGGATGATGAAAGTGTTGAAAATTATAATGCATATTTTTGTATGTTACCAATACTTTTAGATGATATAACATTTAATAATAATTCAGACTTAGAGGATTTATCAAAGGAAGTATTAGGGAAAGAAGAAGATTATTACGACATAGGTATGGATCTATATGGAACCATAGTGTTTAGAAATGTTAAAGATATTTTTAGAATATATAAAGATGGTTTATTAGAATACAAGTATTTAGAGAAAGTTCAAGAAGATAAAAATGAGAATATAGTTGAGGCTTTTAAAAAGGTTACTGAATTTATTGCAAATTTAAAAGGACTTACTGAAGGTGCGGATATAACGTTGGTAAAGACAGAGAAAAATGGTAAAAAAGGTGAAGGATATAAGTTTACATTTGATTATAAATTAGATAATATTCCAGTAATCATAAACAATTATAAATCTAAGGTAGTGCCAGATGTAACACTAAAAAATGCCATAGAAATTATAAGTACAAATAACCAAGTTGTAAGTTGTTTTTGGCTTTTAAGAGACTTTGATACAGCAAAAGAGGATATAGAATATAAAATTGGATTTGAAGGATTGCTAGATAATCTTATAGAAAAATATGATGTAGACAAAAGGATATTACAAATTTATAATATATACAACGCATATGTTATGAATTTTTCTGATGAAGAAATATTAGTACCATATTTTATAGTAAAATCAAATTGTAGAATAGATTTATTAGATTATTATGCAGTACCGTTAATGGGAGAGGATGAAGAGATTGAATTGGTCACAGGCTAAAAATATTCTTATAGTTTTGTATGTTGTATTAAATATTTTTTTGGCAGTAGTATTAGGATTAACATATACAAGAGACAGAATACCAGAAGATACAATAAATAACACAATAATTGCATTAAAAAATAGAGGTGTTCTTGTAAATTGTAAATTATCAAGGTATAATAAAGAAACCGGAACATTATCTTATGAAAAATTTGAATTTGACAAAGAGCAAATTTTAAAAGACATAATGGATATGAGTTTTATAAAAGGAAAGGATGTTTATAAAAATAAAGACAGGGAAATAAATTTTGTTAGTAAAAGTAAATTGATATATAAAGATCATACTCTAAACATTCACAAAAGTAGAGATAATGATATAATAAAAAAGATAGACAATATTATGAGAAATATGGGTATTATTTTTAGAACAAAATTTGTTGAAAAGAATCGGGATAGTATTATAATATATGAAAAGTATAGTGGGTTTTATGTTTTTGGGAATTATGCAAAAGTAAAATTAAACGCTGATGAATTTATACTAGAACTAAATTACAGAAAGATAGCGACAATGAATACAAAAAAAAGAGATATAGTGCCTATACATCAAGTATTATTAAGAAATTTAGTAAACATGCAAGGTAGTGTAGTGTGTGATGTGAGTTTTGGGTTTAAAGAAAGTATGTTAGATGATAATGTAAGAGAACTAGATGACATACCTGCATGGAGAGTTAAATTTGTTGATGGTCGAGAATTTTTTTATAAGGCATATACAGGAAGGAAATTAAAATAATAAGGTTTGGGGGAGTTTTAAATTGGAAAGAATAGTAATTGAGGGAAATATTCCATTAAAGGGAGAAATAAAAGTAAGTGGTGCTAAGAATGCGGCGGTAGCAATACTTCCGGCTGCTTTGTTAATAGATGGAGATTGCACAATAGAGAATGTACCAGACATAAAAGATATACATATATTAAAAAGCATTATGAAAGATCTAGGAGCAAAAGTTACATACGATCAAAATAATGAGATAAGATTTGGATGTAGAGATATAAATAATTATGAAGCAGTATCAGAGAAGGTTAGTAAGCTTAGAGCATCATATTATTTTTTAGGAGCATTGTTAGGGAGATTTAAAAAGGCTAAAGTTAATTTTCCTGGGGGTTGTAATTTTGGCACAAGACCAATAGATCAGCATATAAAAGGATTTGAAGCATTAGGAGCGAAGGTTCAGTTTGATGGAGATATAATAAGTGTAGAGGCTGATGAATTAATAGGTACACAAATATTTTTAGATGTTGTTAGTGTTGGGGCAACAATTAATATTATGCTTGCTGCAGTTTGTGCTAAGGGTATTACAACCATTGAAAATGCAGCAAAAGAGCCACATGTAGTTGATGTAGCAAATTTTTTAAATGTTATGGGGGCAAATATAAAGGGCGCAGGAACAGATAGGATAAAAATAAAAGGAGTCTTATCTTTAAAAGGGAATGTTGCACACAGTATAATACCTGATATGATAGAAGCAGGAACATATATGTTAGCGAGTGCGATTACAAATGGTGATGTAGTAGTAAAAAATATAATACCAAAGCATTTGGAACCATTGACTGCTAAATTAACAGAAATGAATGTTATAGTAGAAGAAGGAGAGGATTTTATAAGAGTGAAAGGAAATGAGAATATTAATCCTGTTAACATAAAGACTAGTCCATATCCAGGATTCCCAACAGATTTACATCCTCAGATGAGTGTGTTTTTAACACGTGCTAACGGAGTGAGTAAAATAACAGAAGGTATATGGGAGTTAAGATTCCAGTATGTAGATGAATTAAAGAAGATGGGAGCACATATAAAATTAGAAAATAGAACGGCTGTTATAGAAGGAGTATGTTCTTTGAAAGGTGCGAAGGTTGTAGCGAGTGATTTAAGAGCAGGAGCGGCATTAGTGTTGGCAGGTCTTGCAGCAAGTGGAGAAACACAAGTATATAATACTCATTACATAGATAGAGGTTATGAAAAACTAGAAGAAAAATTAACAAAGCTTGGGGCAAAAATAAGAAGAGAAAGAGACTAATAAAAAGGACAGGTAGAGGATGGCTGAATTTTGTAGTTTGTATAGTGGAAGTAGTGGCAATTGTCTTTTTGTAAAGAATAAAGACACAAGAGTATTGGTAGATGTAGGAGTTAGTGCAAAGAAAATAGCAGATTCGCTAGAAAAGATTGGAGAACAAGCAAATAAATTAGATGCGGTTTTAATTTCGCATGAACATAAAGATCATATACAGGGACTAAGGGTATTTTTTAAAAAATATGGTGTTCCTGTGTATGCTAATAAAAATACATGGGATAAAGTAGAAGACACTACAAAAGGAGAGATAAAAGAACCTTATAAGAAATATTTTATAACGAATGAAGAATTTAAAATAAAAGATTTTGTGATAAGGCCGTTTAACATATCTCATGATGCAGTAGAACCAGTTGGATTTAATTTTATCGCAGATGATAAAAAAATCACTATAGCAACAGACTTAGGGTATATAAGTAAGAATATAGTAGATGCACTAGATTTTTCTGATTTTATATTTTTAGAGTCTAATCATGATAAAGAAATGTTAAAAATGGGAGTTTATCCATGGTATTTAAAACAAAGGATACTTAGCAAAGAGGGGCATTTATCAAACGAAACAGCAGGACGAGCTGTAGCATATTTTGCGACAAGGGGTACGAAGAAATTTATGTTAGGGCATCTTAGTAAGAATAATAATTTCCCTGAGTTAGCATATGAGACAGTGAAGAGTACGTTGGAAGCACATGGCTTATCTATTGATGATATAAATTTAAGTATAGCGAGTCAAGAATTTGTTGAAAATATGAGTTATATATAAGGTGGTTTTTGTGAAGATAACAATTATATGTGTAGGAAAAATAAAAGAGAAATATTTAAAGGATGCAGTTTTAGAATATAAAAAAAGGTTGTCTAGGTTTTGTAAGATTGACATAGTAGAGGTTTTAGATAAAGAGATACCAGATAATTGTAGTGCTAATGAAGAAGAATTAGTGAAAAAGAAAGAGGCACAAGAAATTCTAAAAAGGTTAAATTTAGATAGCGAAATTATCGTATTAGATATTAGAGGTGAGATGTTGGATTCATGTGAGCTAGCACAAAAAATAAATAATTATATGACTTATGGAAAATCTAATATAAGTATTATAATTGGAGGATCTTTAGGATTGCATAAAAATGTTTTAGACATTGCAAATTATAAATTATCATTTTCTAAGATGACATTTCCACATAAATTAATGCGGGTTATACTGTTAGAACAATTGTATAGGGCATTTAAGATTATAAATAATGAGACATATCATAAGTAAAATCTATTATCATAATTCCTTCTATATTTGGTAAAAGATAGAAAATAAAGTATTTGCAAACGAAATAAACACATGATATAATCACAAGTAGTTGTTTTTTTGCAATATAGAAAGTAGAAAGGGTTGAAGGAAATGAGCAAAAGAAATAAAAAAGAAGAAATTTCTTTAGAGAACTTAATGGAGACTGAGGTGGTATTAACTGAAAAGGCAAAAAATGCTAAGGGAATTGATATATCTAAAATAATAGATGATTTAAACTATACAGATGAACAATTATATGAAGGTTTAGATATATATATAGAATTAATTCAAAGGATAGAAGAGAATAATAACGATAACAAAGAAAAAAAGATAGAGTTTTATAATAATAATAACTATGGTAGTGGTAAAATAATGTCCCCTCAAGAAACTAGAGAAAATTTCAAAAAGTTTTATAAAAATTTAAAGGAAAACAAACGTGATAGTTCGGGTTCGGCAGATCCAGATAAAGATAAAAGAAAGATTCAATATAGAAATATATTAAAAGGTCTTAGAATTATAGCAGAAATACTACAAAAAAATGAGTTAGATTTAGAAAGTTTAGCAGGGGATTTATCTACAATAGCAAGTTTAAATGAAGTGTGTGCAACAGGAAAGGTAACTGGATTAAGAGAATTAATAATAACTTATCAAGAGAATATACAAAAAAGTTTGGGAATAGAGACCAAAAATGAATCTAATAAAGTAAAGCAGAGATTAAATAATATATGTGAACAATCTATAAAAAAAATTACAAATAAGATTAAGGATCATTGTTTGATAGGAACACTTGTGGGTATGCGACCACATTACCAACTAATGATTGACAAATATTTAAATGAAAAATATGGATTAAATATACCGCAAGTAATAGAATTTAGTGATTCAATATTTATTAGAGAAAGTGATAGAATATGTAAAGACAAAATAAAAGAGTTAGAAAACTATTTAAAATATAATGATTTGGAAGATATGATAATTGAAGATATATTAAAAACGTATGAATGTATTTTAAATGGAGAAAAAACAGCGGAAAGTTCAGAAGCAAGAAGAGAATTAGTGGATTATTGGGTAGATTTATATTATGGAAAGGAAGAAAGACAAGAACTAAATAATTGGGGAGAGCATATTATAATAGAATATAAAATAGATAATATAAAAGATGGAATATTAAAAAGTGTAAGAGATGAAAAAGAGAATAGGTATGAAAAAGTAATAAAACTTATAGAAAGTGATATAGAAAGATGTAATGCTAAATTTTTGTCAGAATATGTTGATTTTTACAAAAATAAAGATGGCGAAAGGTTAATTATAGAAGGAATAGTAAGTGATAAACATTATTCAACAAGACAGTATTTACATGTAAATAAAGAAATGGTAAAAGAAATATTAAATAGTTGGGATGACAATAAGAATGAAGATGAAATAATAAAAAACATAAAAGAGTTAGTGGTTTCTACCATAAGATTCAATATAAAAAATCTAAAGTTGATGTATAATTCAAATTTTTTAGAAAAGTACGTTTATGATGACGAATATAAAATAAGAAAAATAGCGATAGAAAAAATATTAAAAGATAATGGGTATTTAGAAGAAAGAACGTATGATAAAGAAATGAATGAAGAAATGAATGAAGAAATGAATGAGAAAAAAGTAATGAAAGCTATAACAAGAGCTCTATATTATTTTGAAGAAAATGAAAATATAATATCCCAAATAAAAAAACTTAGTAAAGAAAATCAAAATTTAGCTAATAAAATATTATTTGCTGCAATAAATAAAGGGAATAAAGACATAGTAGAATACCTAGTGGAAAATGGAGTGGATGTAAATGGGAATACAATATTAGAGACCCCATTAATGTGTGCAATAGAAGTAGGAAATAAAGACATAGTAGAATGTCTGGTAAAACATGGAGCAAATGTAAATAAAAAGACGATATTTGGAAAAACACCGTTAGAATTTGCAATAAAGAAGAACAATATGAAAATAGCAAAAATATTGATAAAACATGGAGCAGATATAAATAAAGTTAAGAATATTGAAGAGAATACAAAGAGAGAGTTAGAAAATTATTATAAAACATTAGTAGCTGAAAGAGAAAAAAATACAAA
>JBGUYI010000026.1:0-17424 GCA_045118635.1 Acetivibrionales bacterium | reverse complement strand
GCTCGTACTGTCTTAGCACATTAGTGCTATCGAAGGAGAACCGACTGTTTGCATGAGTAAGTGCAAAAGGAAGCCCCCACCTCCACATCGAGAATTTTATGACAAAAATTTGAGGTGTAGGTGGGGGAGGATGTCACTATTATAGACAAAGGGAGAATTCAGTAACACACAAAGGAATAAAATATAAAGGATTAGATAATTGTATAAAAGCAATTCCAGCTGTTTGCCAAGAATGGAGAAAGGCAGGAGTGTTAAAGAATAATGAGGAATATATATTGTCTATATTATTAGAAAAATATTATTGGACATTAGAACAAAGTTTAAAATTTAAGAATATAACATCTAAACAAATAATAGATGCGTTTGGAAATGATATATATAATGAAGAGGTTTTGAAAAAGTGCAATAATTATACTAAAAGCATAGCAAGAAAGTTAAGCTATAGCTAAAAAAGAGTACTTATTAAATTTTTTAGCCAACTTGTATGTTATATAATTTATCTAGAAATATAGATAAATCTTTATCTAAAATTGTTTGATTCTCTGAAAAGAATTTTAGTATTTTGTTTTTTGGCTCTAAATAAATATTCTTGTTATATATTTTGGATTTGGAAAGTCCAGATAATAATAGCATTTTACTAATGTTATCCTTGTTGTTTAATGCATAATTAAAGTAAGAATTGATGATATTTCTTTCTCCTAAAATTGAATTAACGTCAATTAATTTATTTGATATAAGGGTTTGTGTTAGAGAATATGAGAGTAATTGTAAATAATTATATAATTGATTGTTTAATGGAGATTTGTAAAAATTAGATTCATTAAAAGTTAATCCACTAATAGAAGAAAGAGCCGCATGTAACATAGAATTAATATTTTTCCCAAAATTATTATAATTAGATGAAAAAGGAAAAATCTTAAACTTTCGTGTGATAGAATCATATATATTTATGTTGAAAATATATTTTTTACTATTTTTATCAATTGTTCCAAATATCAAAATGGGAGTATTATTTTTTTTAGAGATACTATTTAAATAATTTTCAGAGTAATCACTTTTTTTGACAATAGGACCTTTGTTTATTGCTAAAGGTAGTAGATAATTAAAATTAAAATTAGTCTCATAATGAATTTTTTCACCAATATATAACGGCAAACTACGAGCTAATCTACTAGTATTATCTTCATAATATATATTTGTAAAAATATTAGAATTCGAAAAATTTATAAACGGTAAAATACCTATAGTCCCAATTTTGTGGTCATTATTTAATAACCATTCAGGATTATCTAACGAATAATACCATATAGGTGTATCAAAAACTGTAATTGTATATTTATATGATGAGCTATTATATAGAGTATTTAAATTTGGTTTAAATGTATCTAGTAAATTTGAAATATTTAGTAAATATTTTAGATAGCAAGGATTATTAAGCTGCATAAATTTATGTAGTAAAGCTTCTCCTTTAACACATTGTTTGCAAAATGCATAGGCATTTAATAACCTAAGTCCTATTACATGTGGCATTTTTTCAAAATCATAAAGAGGTTCGGTTAAAAGTATTAACTCAGAATGATAACCGAACAAGCTTAGTTTTTTTGTGATTTCAGTTAGTATAAATGATGTGTGAGATGAAAGATTTAAAACTTTAGAATAAATATTTAAAGCTTTATCTAAATTATTTTCGTATAATGCTAAATTCGCAAGAAATAATTGAGGAATAAAACTGTCATTTGTGTTAGCTAACATGTTTATTTTTTTGATACATAAATTGATATTATCTGAAAAGATTAAATTAAAATAAGTAAAAAATGCATCATGTTGATTTGGATTTTGTAATAATCCTTTCCATAAATATAAAAGAGCGATATCTTTTTTGTTTAAGATATAATATACTTTGGCTAAGCAGCTTAACAGTACGCCATTTTTAGGATAGGTTTTTAGTGCTAGTTTTATAATGTCTAAAGCTTTGTAAATTAAGTTGCATTGCAGATTCATATTGACTAGTAAAATACAATAATCTATATTTAGGGGTTTACAATCTAAAAGTGAATTAGATACGTCTAAAATGTGCTTAGAAACACCATTTCTATAGCAAAACAAAGATAACTTAAATAATTGTATATCCGAATTTTTACATTGTTCTATTTCGCTAGGTAATACAAATTTTACCCAATCAGAAATATATATATATAAATCTTGATCATAATCATTATAATAGTGAATTTTTTTATTTTTAAAAGAATAATATGGAATTTCAAAAAAATTATAATCAGATTCAAAGTATGACATAAAAATCCTCCTTATACAAAAAAGATTCCATTAGTATTATCTATTCTTTAAGTAATTAAATAATGAAAAGCAAAATAATTTAGAGAAAACAAACTAGCTTAGTAAAACAAGAGGTTTGCGTTATACTAAACAAAAAAATACTAAATATATAATTTAATAAAGTAAAAAATCAGAGTTGATAATAATTGAATTCGCTTATAAATATTATATCATATCCATGTAAAAATTCAAGGAATAATATAGAAGTGCTTCCAATTATTTATATATAGAAAAGTTGCTTATTTTAAATAAATGTGATAACATATATTCATATTGTTTTTTGAGAGGAGAAAGGCTGAATGAATATTAAAGCAGCTTGGCATTCTAAGATTATAAAGCTTTTAGTGTTGGTCTTCGCATCGTTAATTTTATCTATTAACAATAATACTTTTGTTTATACAGGAGAGCTTGTTCCAGGAGGATTTACTGGAATTACATTCTTTGTACAGCGTATACTATCAAAATTTTTTCATATTAGCATAGCGTATACTATTATAAATTTTACACTAAATGCAATACCTGCGGCTATTTGTTATAAAAAAATAGGAAAGAAATTTACTATATATTCATGCTTGGTTGTTGTGCTAACTAGTATATTTACTGATTTATTACCTAAGGTTAAAGTAATAGAAGATTTATTGCTTATAAGTATATTTGGCGGATTATTGAATGGTTTTGGAATAAGTTTATGTTTAATAGTTGGAGCAACTAGTGGCGGATCAGACTTTTTGTCTATGCTTATGGCTAAAAAAGGTATAACTCATTCTTGGTATTACATTTTTATAGGTAATGCCGTATTAATAATTATATCAGGATTTACTTTTGGATGGCATAAAGCATTATATTCAATAATATTTCAATTTACAAGTACACAAATTATAAATATGATGCATTTAAGGTATAAGCGAAATACGTTATTTATAATAACAGATTACCCTAACCAGGTTTATGAAGCAATAAGGGAAATAACACATCATGGGGGTACTATTTTTAAAGGAACAGGTTGTTATATGCAAGAAGATAAAAGTATGGTTTATTCAGTTGTGGCTAGTGATGAGGTAAAGAAGTTATTAAAAAAAGTAAAAGAGATTGATCAAAATGCTTTCATAAATATGCTAAAAACAGAGCGTCTGATAGGTAGGTTTTATCAACCACCAGAAGAATGATTTTTTTTAATAGTAGGGAGAAATGAAATGGAAAAAATAAGATTAAATTCATATATAGCGAAATGTGGTGTAGCATCTCGGAGAAAAGCGGATTTATTAATAAAAGAAGGTTTAGTTTTTGTAAATGGTAAGAGAGTTTTAGATATGGGATTAAAAGTTAGTGAAAATGATGAAGTAAAAGTAAATGGAGATTCTGTAAAAATTAAAGAGGAGAAAATATATATACTTTTAAACAAACCAGTAGGAGTCATATGTTCGTCTAAAGATCAGTTTGATAGGGTTACTGTTATGGATATTGTTGGTGATATGGGAACAAAGTTGCATACAGTAGGAAGATTAGATTATGACACATCTGGTATTATTATTTTGACCAATGATGGTGATTTAACATACAAGTTAACACATCCTAAGTATCACATAGAAAAAACATATTTGGTCAAAATAAAAGGTTGTTTGACAAAAAGCGACAAAGAACAATTAGAAAAAGGTATTGTTATAGATGGTTATAAAACATTGCCTGCAAAAATAGATATACAAAAAATTAACAAGACAAGTACGAATGTTGAAATAAAAATTTATGAAGGTAAAAATAGACAAATAAGAAAAATGTTTTCTAAATTGGGGTATGATGTAATAAAACTTAAGCGTATAAAGATAGGTGATATAAGCATAGGAAATTTAAAAGAAGGAAAATTTAGAAACTTAAGTAAAAAAGATATAATAAATATACTGAAAATATAATTGTAACATAAAAATATATAAAAAACAATAAATAAACTTAACAATAAAATAGTAATTATGCATTAATATTTTGTTGACATCATCTGTAAGTATGTGATAAAATTTTATGGGATGGATAAAAATTGAATTTTGTAAAAGGTATCCCATATTTTTCACAGCGTTACTTTTTTTTAATTTTACTATATTTATAATAGTAAAATTTGGGTTTTGTTGTAATGTTATATAAATTGTGATAATGTCAAAGTTTGGTATTTAAGATATTTTGATATTAAAAAATAGCAAAATTTGTATGAAGTAAAGACACATGGGAGGAATATTAATGTCAGATTTTCAAAAAGAGTGTAAAAAAAACAAACAAAATGAAAACCAAAAGTTAAAGGTAGAATTGTATTATTATAGGGAGGATAATAATTACGATGGTTGGAATGTTTGGATGTGGGGAGAAGATATTGGGGAGAGACAGGTGGATTTTTCTGAAAGTAGTGGAGAAAATTCATACGGAAGAGTAGCTGTTTTAACAATAGATGATTATAATAAATTAGAGAAAATAGGTTTTATAGTAAGAAAAAGTGATGAGAATGATGAATTTTCAGAAAGAGAAAGTTATAAGGATAGATTTTTATATGCTAAAGATGCTGATGAGAATGGGAAAATTAAAGTTTATGTGATACAAGGGAAAGAAGAATTACAACCTAAAAGAAAGAAAATAAAAGTTAGGATGCATTATAGAAGAAAAAGAGGCGATTATAAAGAGTGGGATATACACGCGTGGATGAGTAACGGATATAAAGCTGATATAGCGTTTAATGATAAAGAAGATTCATATGGGAAAGTTGCACAATTTGAAGTAGAATCTGAAATTGCAGATAAGTTAGGTTTTTTAATAAGAAGAGGCGGAAATAATTGGGAAGAAAAAGAAGCGAATGGAAAAGAAAGATATGTAAATTTGAGGCAATATGAAGATAATGGTGTTGTTGATATATATGTTTCTGAGAAAAAAGAAGAAATATTTTTTGAACGCCCTATTGTGGTTAATTTTTATTACAAGAGATATGATGATGATTATAAGAATTGGGATATTTGGGTTTGGGAAAAATATATTTCAAAAAAAGATGCATCAGGGTGTGCGGTAGATTTTTATGATGATTACAAGTGGTATCATAATGGTAACAAGATAGGGAAAATTGCTACATATGTTTGTGGTGGCATTGAGGATGTAAAAAAGATTGGTTTTTTGGTTAGAAAGAGTGAAGGTGAAGAGTGGAAGGATGTAGATTTAGAGTTAGATAGATATATAACAAGAGATAAGATATTAGAAGCACAAAGGATAGGTGAATTAAATGTATATATAGCTCAAAACGATTTAGGAATTGGGTTTAATAAGAGTGATATAGATTTATCACCTAAAATAGTTGATGCAACGTTTTTATATCCTGATAGCGATGGATTTAAAATTGATATTGAGTTAAATGATTGGGTAGATATAGATGGTGGAAATATAGATGAGTTAAAGAATAAATTTAGGTTAATGTGTGAAGATGGAACTGTAATTCCTATAAGACGGGTATTTTGGTTAAAAAAGAATGCACATAATAAGTCAAGATTGTTTAGAATATATTTAGATAATAAAGTGGAAGCGAATAATACCATAAATCCTATTGATAAAAGATATAATCTTAGTTTTGAGGGTTTTACAAGCTTGCCTGTTTCAATAAAGAATTTGTATGAACATCAAGAGTTTAAAAAAAAGTATATATATAAATTTGGAGTAAAGTATAATGCAAGTAGAACAGAATTTAGGGTTTTGGCTCCGTTTGCAAGTGAATTAGAGTTGTGTATATATGATAGTGCAGTAGGTGGAGAACCTATAGAAGTGATTAACTTAGAGGACGCAAATAATGGAATGTGGTATTTAGAATTAAATAAAGATTTAAAAGGAAAGTTTTATACATATAGAGCAAAAGTAGGGGATAAAATATATGAGTCAATTGATTCATATGCGAAAGTTTTACAAGAAAATTGTGAAAGAGGAGTAATAGTAGATCCAAAAGAAAACGTAGAAAGTTTGGGATTTAAACCTAAGTTTAGTGAGTATATATTTCCTATTGCAGATGAGTTAGGAGTAAATCGTAAAACTATAAAAGGAGAAAATGGGGAAGAAAAAGTAATTACTGAATTTAGAATATGGGCACCAGCTGTAGATGATTTGGAATTATGTTTGTATAATGAAGATATAGGAGGAGAGCCCATAGAGAGTTATAGATTAAACAGATCATATGGTGGAACATGGTGTTTAAGAATAGATAGAGATTTAAAAGGAAAGTTTTATACATACAAGTCAAGATTAGGAACTAAAGTAATTGAATCAGTCGATCCATGTGCAAAAGCTGCAGGTGTGAATTGTGAAAGAGGCGCTATTATAGATTTAAAAGATACAAATCCGGAAGGATGGGAAAATACGCCAAGACCTACTTTTGATAATAGTGTATTTCCTATAATAAGTGAAATAAATGTAAGAGATTATACAATAAATAAGAATTCTGGAGTAGATGAGAAGTATAGAGGAAAGTTTAAAGGATTAACTATTAAAGGAACAAAAACTGAAAAAGGGACATCTACGTGTTTAGATCATATTATAGATATGGGATATACACATGTTCAAATAATGCCTGTTGCAGATTTTGGAAGTGTAGATGAATCAAGGAGTGATGCAGTTGGAAATTGGGGATATGATAATACCCATTGGTTTGTGTTGGAAGGTTCATATTCAACAAATCCACACGATCCTGTAGCTCGTATTAAGGAATTTAAAGAAATGATTCAAACTTTTCATGAAAATGGAGTAGGTGTGATTTTAGATGTTGTGTTTAATCATACATATAGGACTCAGTTTTCACCATTTAACGTTTTTGCGCCAGACTATTTTTACAGGATTAAGGAAAATGGTGAATACTCAAAAGCAACTGGATGTTCCAATGAAATAGCATCTGAAAAAGAAATGGTGAGAAAATATATAGTAGATGCAATAAAATATTGGGTAAAAGAATTTAAGGTAGATGGATTTAGATTTGATGTTATGTATCTTTTAGATATAGATACAATGAATGAGATAAGAAGGGCTGTAAACGAAGTTGATGAAAGAACAAATTCAGTAGAATTGAGAGATAATTCTTCTAAAATTTGGTTATATGGTGAAGGATGGGGAGCTGACACTCCACCAATAGTACCACTTGGTAGTTTAGCAAGTAGAGATAATGCAGTAGATGTACCAGGTATAGGTTACCTTGATAATAAATTTGCCAATGGAGTAAAAGGTGATTTTGACAAACCAGATAGAGGCTTTGCACTACAAGGGCTAGGTTCTAAATGGAAAAATAAGCTTATGAATTGTATAATAGCTGATAATTGTGAACCTGATCAGCTAGTTAATTTTGTGGGTTCGCACGATAATCGTACATTATGGGATAAAATAAAGATATCTGTTATGGATTTAAATAGCAAAACATTTAAAATTTTTGCAAAAAATATGTTTAAACTTGCATATTCCATGATGTTTACAAGAAGCGGATTGTCATTAGTACCAGAAGGTGATGAGTTTTTAAGAACAAAGAACTGTTGTGCTAACAGTTATAATGCTGGTGATGAGATAAATGGAATAGATTGGGAAAGAAAAGAAGAGTATAGTGAAATAGTTGAATATATAAAAGGTTTAATACGTATGAAAAAAGGATATAAAGGGTTTAACATAAAGAGCAATAGAGAGATAAGGGAAAAGATCAATTTTTTTGATAGATTACCAGAAGGTATGCAAGATCATATAATTGCGTATTCCATAAAAGATAGAGATGGAAATATGGTTGTTATTAATAATGGTGGTTGGCAGAAAGCAGAGATTTCAATTCCTAAAGAATTAGGAGAAGATTGGTTTGTTATATTAGATGATGAAAAGGCTGGTTGTGAAAAGATAAAGAAAGTAAAATATAATGGAGTTGATGTTTTAGCACATTCTAGTAAGGTGTTGATAGATAAAAAAAGTTTAAAAGAGTTTAGAGAGAGAGAAAATGCAAATATATTAAAAATATTAACACGTAGAAAAAATTTACAGAAGTTTAAAGATGAAGAGTTAAAAAGTGTGAGCGATAAAGAGAACCAAGTAAATAAGGTTAAAGTTAATAATAAAATAGATGTTATACCACGAGAAAATATTGAAAGAAATGTAGTTGGTATGACAATATAGAAAAAGACAAAAGAAGCACTTGATGTTACAAAAAACATCAAGTGTTTTTTGTATAAACCTAAAAATAGAGGACAATATAAGTAATATAACTATTTTTAGGGAAGGAGAATTGCACTAGTATTTTTAGTGCTAAATAATTATGGGAAATATAAAAGATGTTATTAGAAATTTTATATTATTTAAACAGCCTAAAGAAGAAGTATTTGTATTAGGAAATTTACAAGAAACTGTTTTTGAACAGGATATAACATGCACTGTAAAGTCGGACTTAAGTTATAATTTGGATTATCTTAATAATTTATACAGTGTTTCAAAAAATGAAGATATACAAATAAGAGAATTAGAAATATCTATTGCCAATGGTTTACATAAAGCATTTATTATATTTATTGATGGAATGTGCAATTCAAAAATTATAGATGATAATATAATAGCGCCATTGATGCTACTTAAAAAATCTAACACAGTAGACAATATTGAAAAAAATCTTATTACGCATAATCAAATAAAGAAAGCATCTAAAATGATTGATGTAGTTTCAGCTATAAATATAGGAGAATGTGCAATATTTATAGATGGTTTAGATGAGGCAATTTTAGCTGATGTAAAGGAATGGGAGTCAAGAAATGTAGATAAACCATATTCAGAAATGGTAATAAGAGGACCACAAGAAGGATTTACAGAAAAAATTCGTACTAATACAGCGTTGGTAAGAAAGATAATAAATAACGAAAATTTGATAATAGAGAGTATTAGGGTAGGAGAAAAAAGCAGAACACCTTGTAGTATTTGCTACATAAAAGATATAGTAAATGACAAAATAGTAAAAGAGGTAAAAAGAAGACTTAGTGGAACAAAGATAGAATATTTGATAGCATCTGGAGAATTAGAACAGCTAATAGAAGACAATCCATATTTGCCTTTTCCGCAAATTTTATCAACAGAACGACCAGATAGGTTTGCCAGGTTTTTAACTGAAGGGAAAGTAGGGGTTTTGGTAAATGGTAGTCCGTTTGCATTAGTAATGCCAATAACACATGATGAATTGATATATTCAGCAGAGGATAATTATATAAGGTTCCCGTCATCTAATTTACTTAGAATAGTTAGGACACTTGGTATATTTGCGGTATTATTTTTACCAGGATTGTATATAGCCATAATTAATTATCATCAAGAAATAATACCAACAGATTTATTAATAGCATTAGAATCTACTAGAGAGAGGATACCCTTTTCTGCATTAATAGAACTTATTTTTATGGAGATTTCATTTGAGTTAATAAGAGAAGCAAGTATTAGAGTGCCAGAACCTATAGGTTCCACATTAGGAATTGTTGGTGGTATTATTTTAGGGCAGGCAGCCGTTAGTGCTAATATAGTAAGTCCAATACTTATAATTATTGTTGCAATAACTGGCATAGGCTCATTTGCAGTTCCAAACTTTTCTATTGCATTTTCGTTTAGGATACTAAGATTTTTTTATATTTTCCTAGGAAGCATAGCAGGAATAGTTGGTATATTCATAGGTATATTTGTTCATATAGGTGTTTTATGTAATACTGTTTCATTTGGAGTTTTATACATGAGTTCTAATAAAAGTAGTACAAAATGTAGCTTGATTGATAATTTTTTTAGACCACCTCTTTGGAGTTTAGGAGGTAAACCTAAAAACATGAAAACCAAGCGCAGCAATTCAGGCAATCAAATAGTAAGAGAGTGGGATAAAAAATAGTAAAAAAGGGGTTTTATAAATGGTAAGTTCACAAAGGATGGATAGAAAAGAATTCATATGCTTAATAGTGAATATCATATCGCTAAATGCGATTTTAACATTTCCAAATAGTATGACAAAGTTAGCAGGAACAGCAGGTTGGGTACTTAGTTTAATTATAATACTATTCGCTTTTTTGGGTGTAGTAATTTTGCATAAATTGTATAAGCCATTTAATGGAAAAGATATTTTGGAGATTGCTAATTTAACAGGCGGAAAGAAATTAGAAATAATAATAGGGATACTTTCATTATCGCAAGTATTTTATGGTGGAGTAGTTGTAGCAAGACAGTTTGGTGAAAGCCTTAATATAATAGCATTGCCAAATTCGCCAGTAGGTTTTGTAACTTTTTTGCTAATGCTAGGCTCAGGTGTTGTAGCATGTCTTGGATTAGATACAATTGCAAGAGTTACAACTATGTTTTCAAAAATAATAAGTGGTGGTATTATTTTAATACTTTTAGGAGTTATGGATAAATTCAAAATAGTAAATTTGTTCCCCATTTTGGGTAATCAAAGTGGATTATCTATAAAAAATGGAATTATTGGGATGTCATGGTTTTCGGGCATATTATCCTACTTTTTATTTATGCCATTTTTAAATGATAAAAATAAAAGTAAGAATGTGTTGTATAGTGTGATAGGGTTATCAGGATTATTTATGTTTTTAGTGACATTTGTGTATCAAGGAGTATTTAGCTATCCTGTTAACACGAAACAATTTTTGCCACTTTACGCATTGTCACGTTCAATAAAGCAAGGAGGGAAAATAGAGAGAATAGAAGCGATATTTTTGGTTATTTGGGTTATATCAGCATTAATTTTTATTTCTTTTGCGGTTACAGTTATGGCATATCTAATAAAAAGATTGTTTAGGCTAGAGTATTACAGACCGCTTGTTTTAAGCTCCATTATAATAATTTTTTCATCTTCACTTATGTATAAAAATATTATAGGCGAAGAAAGTACTTTTGTTTATATTTATAGAAGAATAAGTTATATAACATCTTATATAATGCCTTTAGTTTTATTGATATTTGCAAATATAAAAAAGAATAATATAAAACTTGACAAGGTTATAGTTTGTATTATTTGTGTATTATTTTTGACTGGTTGCTATGATAAAGAAGAAATAGATAATATCACATATGTAATAGCAATGGGGATTGATAAAGGAGAAAAGGAAAATATAAAAATCACAATGCAGTATTTTACAATAAATGAAAAATCTGATGATAAGGCGGGTAATGAGGAAACAACTAGTATAAGTTTAGAGACATCATCTATATTAAATGGTATAAATATGATTAATAATTCAATAGATAGAAAGCTTAGTTTTTCCCATACTAAGTTGATAGTGATATCAGAAGAGTTATCAAAAGATGGAAATCTTATTGCTCTTTTAAAGCCACTTCAAAATTCAAAAGAATTTAGGCCAAATGTTTATATTGCTGTTTCAAAGCAGGAGGCAAATAAGTATCTAAAAACTATTGAGAAATTAAAGAAGTCAAATATAGCACGTTATTATGAATTAATGTTTTCATCATATCAGTATAGTGGATATTATTTAACAACCACCAAAGACGATTTTTATTATAAAATGCGTGATGAAGACATTTTTGCAATTGCGCCGTATGTTGCTATAAATAATTCAAAAGAAAATGATAAAAAAGATAGTGAGTTTGTTGCAGGAGAAATTCCAGAAGAGGGAAAGGAAACAAATGTCCAAATAATGGGGTTAGCAGTTTTTGATAATGATAAAATGATAGATTGTTTAACAGGGAAAGAAGTTATGCATTATTTAATGAGTGTGGGTGAATTTAATAGGGCAATATACACAATAGAAGATCCATTAAAAAAGAATAAGTTTATTAATATAAGCTTGAGACAAACTAAAGAACCCACTATAAAGGTGGATATAAAAAATGAGCCTAAAATAAAATTAGATATACAACTAAATTGTGATTATATATATTTTGAAAGTGATGTGGATTATAACAACAAACAAAAAAACGCTATTTTAGTAAATCAGATAGAAGGAACTATAGAACAAAACATAAAAAAATTATTATATAAGACATCCAAAGAGATTAATGGAGATATATGTTCATTTGCAAAGTTTGCTAGAAAAAATTTTTTAAATTGGCAAAAATGGAAAAAATATAATTGGGAAAATAAATATAAAGATTCAAAGTTTGATGTAAAAGTCAATTTGAAAATAAAAATGACAGGCATGATAAAACAATAGGAGGGAATTTATATGGAATTTTATGATGTATTAGTAATAATAGCAGTGATCTGGGTATTTATATATACAGCTAGTTATGCAATTTGGACTTTAAAACAAAACAATATAGTGGGTGGAATAATTGTTTTGATTTTAGATCTATTTGTTGTAATATTACCCATAATAATGTACTGTATCAATTAATTTTATTTTTTTACATTTTTTTGCATTTTATCCGAATATATGATAGAATGCAGTAGAAAAATAATTGTTAAGAGGTAGGAGAATGTATGGAAGACATTTTGTATTGGGTTTGGTTTAGTTCAGTACCAAAAATAGGAGCAGCAAAAAAGAAAAAATTATTAGACGAATTTATTACACCTTATAATATTTATTGTGCAGATGAAATAAAATTAAAAGGATTAAAATATCTAACGAAAACTAATGTAGAGGTTTTACTAGATAAAAAGATTAGAGAGTATGCAAAGGTGCATTTAGAAAACATATATAAAAATGATATAAGGATATTAACAATTGAAGACGATAGTTATCCTGAGTTGTTAAAAAATATATATGATCCACCAGTTGTATTATATGCAAAAGGTAAAATAAAAATTGATGAAATAAGTATAGGTATAGTTGGCGCAAGGAGTGCCACATCGTATGGATTAAATGTTTCTTATGATATGGCGAATAAAATATCACAGTATGATATTACTGTGACATCTGGATTAGCCAAAGGTATAGACACATGTGCACATAAGGGAACATTAAAAAATAAAAAAAGGACAATAGCAGTTTTAGGTTGTGGATTAGATATAGTGTATCCAGCGGAAAATAAGTGGTTATTAGAAGAAATTATAAGTTGTGGAGGTCTTGTTATAACAGAATATTTGCCAAAGACTAGGCCAATGCCTTATAATTTTCCTGCAAGGAATAGAATCATAAGTGGTATAAGTAGAGGGATACTTGTGGTAGAGGCAGGAATAAAAAGTGGTTCTTTGATTACGGCTGATTTTGCATTAGAACAGGGTAGAGAAGTATTTGCAATTCCGGGTAATATAGGGTATAAAAATAGTGAAGGGACGAATACCTTAATAAAGGATGGTGCAAAATTAGTTACTTGCGTAGAGGATATTATAGAGGAAATTTCGGGGATAAATATAAAACCTAAGTGTGAGAGAAAGTATTCAAACTTAAATGATTTAGAGAAAAAGATAGTTTTTTGTTTAGAGAGTAAACCAATGCATATAGATTTGGTGGCAAAAGAAACAAATTTAGCATTAAAAGATGTAAATGCAGTACTTATTATGCTTGAATTAAGAGGAATAGTTAAGCAAAATGATGGTAAAATATTTCAAATTATGTAGTGAAAAATAACCAACTTGGAGGAAATATAATATGGTAAAAAATCTAGTTATAGTTGAGTCGCCCGCAAAGGCGAAGACAATAGGAAAGTTTTTAGGTAAGAATTTTAAAATAGAAGCATCAATGGGACATATAAGAGATTTGCCTAAAAGCCAATTAGGAGTAGATTTAGAAAATGATTTTGACCCTAAATACATAAACATAAGAGGCAAGGGAGATTTAATAAAAAAATTAAAAAAATTAGCAAAGACCCATGATAATATTTATTTAGCAACTGACCCTGATAGAGAGGGAGAAGCTATATCATGGCATTTAGCGTATATCTTGGGTATACCAGAAAATAAAGAGTGTAGAATAACATTTAACGAGATTACAAAAGTAGCAGTTAAGGATTCTATAAAGAAGCCAAGAAAGATTGATATAAATCTTGTGGATGCCCAACAAGCGAGAAGAGTTTTAGATAGGGTAGTTGGTTATAAGATAAGTCCTATATTATGGAAAAGGGTAAAGAAAGGTTTAAGTGCAGGTAGAGTGCAGTCTGTAGCGACTAAAATTATTTGTGATAGAGAAGAAGAAATAAAAAACTTTAAAGCAAAAGAATATTGGACTATAAGTGCATCTTTGCAGCAGCAATCTACTAAGGCCAAATTTGAGGCTATGTTTTATGGAAATAAGAAAGGAAAGATTGAACTTCCTGATGAGGAATCAGTTAATAAAATATTAGAGGCTATAAAGGGTAAAGATTTTGTAGTATCTAGCGTAAAATTAGGAAACAAAAAGAAAAATCCATCAGCACCTTTTATAACAAGTACAATGCAACAAGAGTCGTCAAGAAAGCTTGGATTTTCTACAAAAAAGACAATGAGTGTAGCACAGCAATTATACGAAGGAATAGAAATAAAAGGAAAAGGAGCGGTAGGATTAGTCACATATATTCGTACTGATTCAACAAGAATATCTAATGAGGCAATGGATGAGGCTAGAAACTACATAAAAGATAAATATGGAGAAAAATATCTTGCGAATAAGCCTAGGATATATAAAAATAAAAATACATCACAGGATGCGCATGAAGCCATAAGGCCAACTTATGTAGCATTTCATCCAGATGAAATAAAAGACTCGTTATCAAAAGAACAGTATAAATTATATAAGCTAATATGGGAAAGATTTATAGCGAGTCAGATGGCTGAAGCTATATATGACACTGTTTTAGCTGAGATTACTGTAGGTGATTATATATTTAAAGTGACAGGTTCAAAGATTTCGTTTGAAGGTTTTAGAATTTTGTATATAGAGGGCAAAGATGATGGACAAGGTGAAAAAGAGAATTCTAATATTCCTATATTAGAAAAAGGCGAGGTAGTGAAGAAAAATAAGATAATGCCAAAGCAGCATTTTACAGAGCCACCAGCAAGATTTACAGAAGCATCACTTGTCAAGTTTTTAGAAGAAAATGGCATAGGTAGGCCAAGCACATATGCACCAACTATAAGTACGATTTTAGCTAGAGGATATATAGAAAAAGAAAAGAAAGCTATAAAGCCAACGCTTTTAGGTAATATAGTAAATGATATTATGAGAAAATATTTTAAGGATATAGTAAACTGTCAATTTACTGCTAATATGGAAGAAAAATTAGATGATGTTGAAACTGGTAAAAGAGAGTGGAAAGATGTCATAAGGCAATTTTATCCAACATTCAAAAATGACTTAGATGTAGCGGAAGAGCAATTACAAAAAGTAGAATTACCGCAAGTTGTGAGTGATGTCATTTGTGAAAAATGCGGAAGAAATATGGTAGAGAAAATAAGTAAATACGGCAAGTTTTTAGCGTGTCCAGGATTTCCTGAATGTAGGAATATAAAGGCAATAGTAGTAGAAGCGGGAGTAAATTGCCTAAAATGCGGAGGAAAGATTTTAGTAAAAAAGACTAAGAAAGGTAGAAAGTATTTAGGGTGTGAGAATAATCCAAAGTGTGATTTTATGACATGGGACACACTAGCTAGTGAAAAATGCCCAAAATGTGGATCGTTTATGTTAGAGAGAGGGACATCAAAGAAAAAGACGATAAGGTGTGCTAATGAGGAATGTGACTTTTTTAGAGAAACAAGCAAATAAAAGAAGGGGAAAAGATATATGGATTGTGTGAAAGTTGTAGGAGCTGGGCTTGCTGGATGTGAGGCGGCATGGCAAATAGCAAAAAGAGGAATAAAGGTTAAGTTATACGAGATGAAACCTAAGAATATGTCACCAGCACATCATAAAGAAACTTTTGCTGAGTTGGTTTGTAGTAATTCATTAAGATCGAATCAGTTAGAAAATGCTGTTGGGCTATTAAAAGAGGAACTTAGAATTTTAGGTTCTATAATAATGGAGGCTGCGGATAATACAAAAGTTCCAGCGGGTGGAGCATTGGCTGTTGATAGGGATAAATTTTCAGATTATGTTACAAAAAAGATAACAGAGAATGAGAATATAGATGTAATAAATGAGGAAGTTGTCAATATAGATAAAGATGAATATGTTATTGTTGCGACAGGGCCATTGACATCTGACAGATTATTTAATGGATTAAAAGAAATGTTAGGTGATAGTTATCTTCATTTTTTCGATGCGGCAGCACCTATTGTGTATAGGGATAGCATAGATAATGACAAAATTTTTTGTGCATCGCGTTATAATAAAGGGACAGATGATTATATAAATTGTCCAATGAATAAGGAAGAATATAATATATTTGTGAATGAGCTTTTAAATGCGGAACTTGCGGAAGTTAAGGATTTTGAGAAAGAGGTAGTTTTTGAAGGATGTATGCCAATAGAGACCATGGCAAAAAGAGGAGTTGATACCATAAGATTTGGTCCTTTAAAACCAGTTGGACTAATTAATCCAAAGACTAATAAAGAGGATTATGCGGTAGTTCAATTAAGACAAGATAATAGTGATAAAACTCTTTATAACATAGTTGGATTTCAAACAAGATTAAAGTGGGGAGAACAAAAAAGGGTATTTGGATTAATTCCAGCGCTAAAGAATGCTAGGTATGCAAGATATGGAGTGATGCATAGAAATACATTTATAAATTCACCAAAGCTTTTAACAAATACCTATTCGCTAAAAGATAATGAAAGGATATTTTTTGCTGGGCAAATGACAGGAGTGGAAGGATACATAGAATCAGCGTCATCAGGCTTTGTGGCGGGATTAAATATGGCAAGATTTTTAAAAAATCAAGATAAGATAGTTTTTCCAAAAACTACGGCGATAGGATCATTAGCGCATTATGTATCCAATGATACAGTAAAAAATTTTCAACCAATGAATGTTAATTTTGGGTTAATGGAACCATTGAAAGAAAGGATAAAGGATAAGAAACTAAAAAATCAAAAAATAGCGAGGATAGCACTAGATAATATAGAAAAAATTTTAGATAGGATGTGACATCCTCCCCCACCTATACCTCAAATTTTTGTCATAAAATTCTCGGTGTGGAGGTGGGGGCTTCCTTTTGCACTTACTCATGCAAACAGTCGGTTCTCCTTCGATAGCACTAATGTGCTAAGACAGTACGAGC
>JBGUYI010000025.1:0-13650 GCA_045118635.1 Acetivibrionales bacterium | reverse complement strand
TCAATTGTTATGGCATTTATGCTTTCAGCAGTATTTTTTGGAAGTATGGCAGTATATGGTTTAGTAACAAAAAATGATTTAAGTAGTCTTGGTAGTATGCTTATTTGTGGATTAGTGTCTATTGTGGTATTAAACATCGTAAATATATTTTTGAAGAGTAGTGGACTTGATTTGGTGTTAGCGTATTTTGGCATTGCAGTATTTTTAGGATTAACTGCATATGATATTCAAAGAATAAAAGATATGTATAAATATAATGGTAATTTGGTAAACGGGAATATGTCAATATATGCTGCTTTAGTTATATATCTAGATTTTATAAACATATTCGTAAAAGTGCTTAAGATTTTAGGAAATAAAAGTATATCAAGTAAAAAGGATTAGGAGTTGAAAAGCTGTGAAGAAAGAGACGGGGAAAACCTTTGGAATTTTTATTGTTTTAACTTTTTTGGTACTTACAGTTTATAGCAGAGCAGGATGTTTTGATAAGAAAACAGTAGAAGTTTTTGAAACTGAAAAACCAGAGGTTCAAGAAAAGGTAGTTATTATTCAAGAATCAAATAGTGCAAAAAATATTTTTGAAAAATATGAAGATAAAGCAAAAAAGATACTAAAGAGTATGACTCTAGAAGAAAAAGTGGGACAGATGTTTTTAGTTGCTTGCCCTGACGAGAATCAGTTATCTTTAATAAAGGATTATGCACCAGGAGGTTTTCTTTTATGCAGTAAAGACTTTGAAAACAAGGTAAAGCAGAGAGTTATAGGAGATATAAAGAGTTATCAGTATACTTCCAGGATCCCTATGTTTATGGCGGTAGATGAAGAAGGAGGAAAAGTTACAAGAGTTAGTAAATATAAAGCATTTAGAAGATATCCATTTTTAGCACCACAGGATATTTTTAAAGCAGATGGATTTAGAGGCATAGAGATGGACACAGCCGAGAAGAGTAAATTATTAAAAAGTATAGGAATTAACTTAAACTTAGCGCCTGTGGCAGATGTTGTTACAGATCAAGAAGCGTATATGTATAATAGAAGTTTTGGTATGGATGCTAGAAGTACAGCAGATTACGTAAGATGTGTGCTAGAGGTAATGCAGTCTTCAAATATGGGAAGTACCTTAAAACACTTTCCAGGGTATGGTAACAACTTAGATACACATAGCAAAATAGTTAAGGATAAAAGAAGTTTTGAAGAGATAGAAAAAAATGATTTACTTCCATTTAGAGAAGGTATAAATATGGGAGCAGCTAGCATTATGGTTTCTCATAATATAGTTTGTTGTATTGATAAAGAATTTCCTGCATCATTGTCAGTGGAAGTGCACAAATTATTAAGAAATAATTTAGAGTTTACAGGTGTAATAATGACAGATTGTTTATATATGAAGGGTGCAGAAACGTTGAAAAATGATAAAGAAATAGTAAAACAAGCAGTTAAAGCTGGAAATGATATGTTAATAGTTAAAAATTACAAAGAACAAATTCCTACTATCATAGATGCTGTAAAAAATGGAGAGATTGATGAGGAAGTTATAGATAGAGCAGTCTTAAGAATTTTGTCATGGAAGTTAATGTTAAAAGTAATAAGTGCTTGAAAATAGAAAAGTAAGAGGTGTGGTTATGTTTGACAAGCTGAAGAATGCAGAAGTAAGATATGAAGAAATAAGTCATAAGTTGGGTCAACCCGAAATAATAGAGAATCAAGAAGAATATAGAAAACTAATGAAAGAATATTCTAAAATGCAAGATTTGATGGATAAGTATAAAGAATATAAGAAGGTATCGAAAGATATAGAGGAAGCGAAAATACTTTTGCAAGACAAATTAGAAGATGATTTTAGAGATTTAGTTGAATATGAATTAAAAGAATCGCAATCTAAATTGGATACATTAAAGAAAGAGTTACAAATTTTATTGTTGCCAAAAGATCCAAATGACGAAAAGAACGTAATTATAGAAATAAGAGCAGGAGCTGGAGGAGAAGAGGCAGCATTATTTAGTGCAGTTTTATTTAGAATGTATAGTAAGTATGCTGAAAAAAACAACTGGAAAACAGAAATAATGGATAAAAATGAAACAGAAATAGGTGGATTTAAGGAAATAGTGTTTTCTATAGAAGGAGAAGGAGCATACAGTAGATTAAAATTTGAAAGTGGAGTTCATAGAGTTCAGAGGATACCAACAACTGAAGCCAATGGAAGAATACATACATCGACGGTTACAGTTGCAGTTTTGCCAGAAGTAGAGGATGTTGATGTGACAATAAATCAAAACGATTTAAGAATTGATACATATAGGGCCTCAGGAGCAGGTGGACAGCATATAAATAAAACAGATTCTGCAATAAGGATAACACATTTACCAACAGGTATAGTGGTTTCTTGTCAGGATGAAAGATCACAATTAAAGAATAAAGATAAAGCTATGAAGATATTGCGTTCAAAGTTATATGAAAAAGCACAAGAAGAGCAGCATTCAATGGTTGCGAAGGAAAGAAAAAGTCAAGTAGGTACAGGGGATAGAAGTGAGAGAATAAGGACATATAACTATCCACAAGGAAGGGTTACAGACCACAGAATAGGACTTACAATATATAAATTGGATGAATTTTTTAATGGAGACATTGAAGAGATTATAAATGCGTTAATAACAACAAGTCAAGCCGAAAAATTAGGGAATAGTGAAGAAGAATTCTAAAGTAGGAAGTGTATAAGTGGAAACGAAAATATTGAAAATAGATGAAAATAATATAGATAAAAATTTGATAAAAGTTGCAGTAGATGTGATATTGAAAGGTGGCGTAGTAGCATTTCCAACTGAGACAGTTTATGGATTAGGGGCCAATGCTAAAGACATAAATGCCATAAAAAATATTTTTAAGGCAAAAGGTCGTCCATCTGATAATCCGCTTATAGTACATATAGCAGATATAGAAGATATATTTAGTGTGGTAAAAAATGTTCCAGATGTTGCAAAAAAGCTTATGGATGCATTTTGGCCAGGTCCATTGACAATAATAATGGAAAAAAAAGAGTGTATACCGTATGAAACGACAGCTGGATTAGATACAGTAGGGATAAGATATCCTAGCAACAAAGTGGCAATAGAATTTATAAAAACTTGTGGACTAGCAATTGCAGCACCAAGTGCAAATATTTCAGGAAAACCTAGTCCAACTAGAGGAGAGCATGTTGTAAGTGACTTAAATGGTAGAGTTGATTGCATAATTGTATCAAATGATTCAGAGATAGGATTAGAATCTACAGTAATAGATGTGACATCGAAAGTGCCTGTAATTTTGAGGCCAGGTGCTATAACAAAGGAACAGATTTATGAAGTGATTGGAGAAGTTTTAGTAGATAAAGGCCTAGAAGAAGGAGAAACACCAAAAGCTCCAGGTATGAAATATAAACATTATGCACCAAATGGACAAGTTATAATTGTAAAAGGGAACTTAGATAAAGTTATACAGAAGATCAAACAAGAGGTAGAAAATTTTATAATGGAAGGTAAAAAAGTAGGTATTTTAGCGACAGAGCAAACAAAGTCTGAGTATAATTTTGAAGGTGTTGATGTGATTGTTTTAGGGGATAGAGAAAATCCTCAGACATTAGCAAAAAGGCTTTTTGGAGCATTAAGAGAATTTGACAAAAATAATATTGATATAATATTAGCAGAGGCAGTAGTTTCAGATGGAATAGGATTTGCCGTAATGAATAGGATGATGAAGGCAGCTGGATTCAATATAGTGGAGGTGTAGGAGGGGAGGAAGTATAAATGAAGAAGATTTTATTTGTTTGTACTGGTAATACTTGCAGAAGTTGTATGGCAGAATGGATTTTAAGAGACATTATAAAAAAGAATAATAAAGAAAGTGAGTATGTTGTAAATTCAGCGGGACTATCTGTTAATGTAGGCGACAAGGCTAGTAAATATGCAGTTGAAGTTTTAAAAAATGAGTATGATATAGACATGAATGGTTATTGTTCGAGGAGTTTTAGTTATAAAGATTTAATTGATGTAGATATTGTTTTAACAATGACAAGTATACACAAACAGATTATATTGGCAATGACGGAACATAATTATAATAACAAAGTATTTACATTGAAGGAATATTTGAATTGTTCTGATGGCATAGATATTTTAGATCCGTATGGAGGTACATATGAAGATTACAAATTATGTGCTAAAGATATAAAGCAAAAATTAGAAAAACTTTTTTGCAAATTAGAGAGGAAGTGAAATTTATGATAAATATGGCAGGACAGGGATATTTAAAAGAAAAAGGAATAGAGTATGAAATTGGTGAGGATGATACAACATATTATATGAAGAAGGATGGAATATCTGATAAGCCAGTAAAAGATATAGAAGATATACAAGAGAAAAAGAAGAAGGGTAGTAAAACTAAAATAGCTATAGGGTCGGATCATGCTGGGTTACCTTTAAAAGAAGAGATTATAAAATATTTTAAAGAGAAAAGTATAGATTATATAGATTATGGGACAAACTCAAGTGATTCAGTAGATTATAGTGATTATGGCAAAAAAGTTGCCTATTCTGTAAAAGATGGAGAATGTGAAAAAGGCATAGTTATTTGTGGCACAGGTATAGGTATATCAATAGCTGCGAATAAAGTAAAAGGGATAAGGGCAGCTTTGTGCACCAATTCATATATGGCAAAAATGACAAGACTTCATAATGATTCTAATGTTTTAGCTTTAGGTCAAAGAGTTATAGGAGTAGGTTTAGCATTAGAAATAGTAGAAACATGGCTAAATACTAAATTTGAAGGTGGAAGACACCAAAGAAGAATAGATAAAATAAAAGAAATTGAGAATGAATAGTCAAAGTTTTAGGAGGGATAAGTTGATATGGAAAAAGTTTTTGTATTTGATCATCCATTGATTCAGCATAAGTTATCAATGTTAAGGAAAGAAGAAACAGACACAAAAGAGTTTAGAGAATTAGTTTCAGAAATAGCAATGCTTATGGGATATGAAGTTACTAGGGACATGCCTTTAGAGGAAGTAGAAATAAAAACACCAATAGCAGTTGCTAAAACAAAGGTGTTAGCCGGTAAAAATATAGGGATAGTGCCTATTTTAAGAGCAGGATTAGGCATGGTTTCTGGGATATTGAGGATATTGCCAATGGCTAAAGTTGGGCACATAGGATTATATAGAGATCCTAATACCTTAAAGCCAATTGAATATTATTGCAAATTACCAGTTAATGCAGAAGAAAGAGATATAGTAGTATTAGATCCAATGCTTGCTACTGGAGGTTCAGCAAAAGAAGCAATTTCTATAATAAAGAATAAGGGGGTAAAGAATATAAAATTAATGTGTATATTAGCATCAAAACAGGGGATAGAGGCTATGAGAACTGCACATCCAGATGTAGAAATATATTGTGCAGCTGTTGATGAAAAATTAAATGAACAAGGTTATATAGTTCCAGGACTAGGTGATGCTGGAGATAGATTATTTGGAACAAAATAAAAATAGAGGATGAGATGCTTATGAGACCAAGATGGGACGAATATTTTATGGATATAGTTGAATTGGTAAAGACTAGGTCTACATGCTTAAGAAGGCAAGTTGGGGCTGTAATAGTAAAAAATAAAAGAATATTAGCAACTGGATATAATGGAGTACCTACTGGTATAGAGCATTGTGACAGAGTAGGATGTTTAAGACAAAAATATAATATACCATCAGGACAAAGACATGAGCTTTGTAGGGCAGTGCATGCTGAACAAAATGCAATAGTTCAAGCTGCTATGGCAGGGACTAGCATTTATGGAGCTACAATATATATAAATGCACAACCATGTTCATTATGTGCTAAAATGATAATAAATGCCGGTATAAAGAAAATAATATTTAAGGGAGAGTATCCCGATGAGTTAGCTATGCAGATGTTAAAAGAGGCTGGTGTTAGAGTAGTAAAATATTAAAGAGAAGGATAAAATAATGAATAGAGAAAATATAATTTCATGTATTATAGCGTTTTTTGTTTCGTTTATATTAACGCCATTGGTAAAGATGATTGCATTTAAAGTAGGTGCAGTGGATATACCAAAGGATGAAAGAAAGATACATAAGAAACCTATAGCAAGACTTGGAGGACTTGCTATAATAATTAGTGTAGTATTTACTATAGTGATGAATATACTTTTTGTTAAGTATACATCATGGAGTTTTAGCTTAGAAAGAAATACATTAGGAGTTTTAGCGGGTTGTTGTATAATAGTGATTATTGGAATTATTGATGATATAAAACCGCAAAAGGCGAAAGTTAAGTTATTGTTTCAGATGTTAGCTGCTATTTTTATAGTTTTTGTGTCTGACATAAGAGTTAGAGCTGTATCAAATCCATTTTCTAGTAGTGGAATTTTAGAGCTCAATTACTATTTTTCGTGTTTTGTAAGTATTTGTTGGATTATTGGAGTTACGAATGCAATAAATCTTATAGACGGATTAGATGGTTTAGCAGCTGGTGTTTCAGCAGTTTCGTGTATAGCTATGTTTTTTATTTCAATGATTTTGAAAGATATTAATACAGAAATGATAACTATAATATTAGCAGGAGCCATAGTCGGATTTTTGCCGTATAATTTTAATCCGGCAAAAATTTTTATGGGAGACACGGGTTCTACTTTTTTAGGATTTACATTAGGAGTAATATCAATAAGTGGAACGCTTAAGGCATATACGACAATATCCATAGTTATACCTCTATTAATATTAGGTTTGCCATTGTTTGATACAACCTTTACTATATTAAGAAGGATTTGTACAGGAAAACCAGTTATGGAAGCAGATAGAGGGCATATACATCATAAACTAATAGATAGAGGGTTTTCACAAAGGCAAGCAGTACTTTTGATGTATTTTGCTAGTGCTGTATTAGGTGTAAGTGCTGTATGGATAACTAGTATAGGTCAGCTCAGCATTTTAATGACAGTTGTAATTATAGTAATGTTGACATTGATATTATCAAAATTTGTGGCCGATATTTTAAGAGCAAAGAATTATCACAAAAAGGGGTAAGCAGTGATAAAATATATTATTTAGAGAGGAGACAGGTGTTTTTTCCCGTAAGAACGTGGGATTTTAAACTCCAAATTTAATGAAAAAAATAAAAATTATGACAGTTTTTGGTACAAGACCAGAGGCTATAAAAATGGCGCCATTAGTTAAAGAGTTAGAGAAAAATCAGTATATAGAATCAATAACTTGTGTAACGGCACAACACAGACAAATGTTAGACCAAGTGTTGGATGTGTTTAATATAAAGCCAAAGTATGATTTAAACATAATGAAAGATAAGCAAACATTGTTAGATATAATATTTGAAGCATTAAATGGACTTTCAAAGGTATATGAAGAAGCAAAGCCAGATATGGTTTTAGTACATGGAGATACATCAACTACATTTGTAGGAGCACTAGCAGCTTTTTATAAAAAAATAAAAGTAGGACATGTTGAGGCAGGACTTAGGACTTTTGATAAATATTTTCCTTATCCAGAGGAAATGAATAGAAAATTAACAGGTACACTTGCAGATTTGCATTTTTCTCCTACCAAAAATAATGCAAATAATTTAATAAGAGAAGGAATAGACAAAGATAACATATTTATTACAGGCAATACTGTAATAGATGCATTAAAAACAACAGTGTCACCTAAGTACGTGTTTAAAAGTTATAGATTAAAAGAGATAGATTTAAAAAAAAGAATTATTTGTGTTACAGCACATAGAAGAGAGAATTGGGGAGAACCAATACATAATATATGTACGGCTTTAAAGGATATAGCAAACAATTATAAAGATATAGAAATTGTATATCCAGTTCATTTAAATCCTGTTGTTAGTAATACAGCTAAAAAGATTTTAAGCGAATGTTCTAATGTGTATTTAATAGATCCGTTAGATGTTTGTGATATGCATAACCTTGTTAATAGATCGTATTTAGTTTTAACAGATTCTGGAGGTTTACAAGAAGAAGCGCCATCTTTAGGAAAACCTGTTTTAGTTTTAAGAAATGAGACAGAGAGACCAGAAGCTGTGTCAGCTGGTACAGTAAAAATTTTAGGTTGTGATAGAGATAATATTTATAATATGACTAAAGAGTTATTAGATAATGATAATAAATATAAAGAAATGGCAAAGGCTGTTAATCCGTATGGAGATGGGCTTGCATCAAAAAGAATATTAGAAGCTATATTATATTATTTTGGGCTAACAGAAAAGAGACCAAACGAATTTAATGTTTAGGGAGTGAGTTGTTGTATGGATAAGTTGGAATTAAAAAAATTAAAATTAATAGCTACAGAAATTAGAAAAGATATAGTAGATATAGTATATAATGCGCAATCAGGACATCCTGGAGGTTCGTTGTCTTGTGCAGATATATTAACTGTGTTATATTTTAGACAAATGAGAATAAGAGAGAAACAGCCAAAATGGGAAGACAGAGATAGGTTTGTTTTATCTAAAGGACATTGTTCACCGGCATTATATGCGACATTAGCAAGAAGGGGTTTTTTTGATTTAGATGATTTAAAAACATTTAGAAAAACAGAAAGTCATTTAGAGGGTCATCCTAATATGAACTATGTAAAAGGAGTTGACATGTCAACAGGGTCATTAGGACAGGGAATATCTGTAGCATGCGGAATGGCCTTAGCTGGAAAGATAGATAAAAAAGATTATAGAGTATATTCAATAATTGGAGATGGAGAAATTGAGGAAGGACAAGTATGGGAAGCTTTAATGTCGGCAGCTCATTATAAACTTGATAATTTAACCATATTTTTAGACAATAATGGATTGCAGATAGATGGAAAAATAGATGAAGTAATGTCACCAAATCCAATAGATGAAAAGTTTAAGGCATTTGGACTAAATGTGATAAACATAGACGGAAATGATATAGAACAGATAGATGATGCAATAAATAAGGCAAAAAGTATAAAAGGTAGACCTACAGTTATAGTTGCAAAAACGACAAAAGGAAAAGGTGTATCATTCATGGAAAATCAAGTAGGTTGGCATGGTAAGGCACCAAATGAAGAGCAAAGAGATATTGCAATTAGTGAGTTAAATAAAATTTTATCTTCATTGGAGGAATAGTTATGGAAAAGAAAGTAGCAACAAGAGAAGCTTATGGCAAAGCTCTTTTAGAGTTTGGTAAAGATAAAAGAATAGTTGTTTTAGATGCAGATTTATCTAAATCAACTAAAACAGATTTGTTCAAAAAAGAATATTCTGATAGATTTTTTAATATGGGTATAGCTGAAGCAAATATGATGTCGCAAGCTGCAGGATTAGCGACTTGTGGCAAAATAGTTTTTACTAGTACGTTTGCAATTTTTGCAGCAGGTAGAGCATATGAGCAGATAAGGAATTCTATTGCTTATCCCAACTTAAATGTAAAAATAGGAGCAAGTCATGCAGGTATATCAGTTGGAGAAGATGGAGCAAGCCATCAAGCTATAGAGGATATAGCTTTAATGACAGCTATACCTAATATGACAGTTTTGTCACCATGTGACGAAGTTGAAACAAGAAGTGTAGTAAAAGCTGCAATAGAACATGAGGGACCGGTATATATAAGACTTGGAAGGCTTGGAGTTCCAAAAATATTTGATGAAAAAAATTATGAATTCAAATTAGGAAAAGGTATAACAGTAAAAGATGGAAACATGGTAACAATAATAAGCACAGGATTAATGACAAGTTATGCTATTTTAGCGGCATCTATTTTAGAAGAACAAAATATATCAGCTAGAGTAATAAATATGCATACACTGAAACCTATAGATAAGGATATAATAATAAAAGCAGCTAAAGAAACTGGAGCTATAGTTACAGCAGAAGAACATAATGTAATAGGTGGACTAGGAAGTATGGTAGCATCTATTACAGCACAAAATTGTCCAGTTCCAATAAAAATGGTTGGGGTTTTAGATAGCTTTGGTAAGTCAGGTAAACCTAGTGAATTGTTAGAAAAGTATGGATTAACAGAAAATAATATTGTAGATAAAGTTAAAGAAGTTTTAATGTTGAAAAGGTGATTTGTATGGTAGATAAAGAAAGAATAAAAAAAGCCGTATCAGAAATTTTGATAGCGATAGGGGAAAATCCAGAAAGAGAAGGACTGAGAGAAACACCAGATAGAGTTGCTAGAATGTGTGAAGAAATATTTAAAGGTATTAATAGTGATCCAAAAGATTTGGCAAAGATATTTTATGAACCTGATGCAAAAGAACCTGTAGTGGTAAAAGATATACCTATATATTCTATGTGTGAACATCATATGCTTCCATTTATGGGACTTGCACATGTGGCATATATACCAAGGGATGGTAAGATTTTGGGTTTAAGTAAGATAACTAGAATGGTTGAATTAGTGTCAAACAGATTGCAACTTCAAGAAAGATTAACAAAAGAGATAGCGAATTGTATAAAGGATGCAATAAATCCATTAGGTGTGGTAGTTGTAGTGGAAGCAGAACATATGTGCATGATTATGCGAGGAATAAAGAAAGTAGGAGCAAAAACAGTAACAATTTCTACCATCGGTGAAATTGATATAGATTTAAAAAAAGAGATTATGACATTAATTGGTAGATAAGAGATAAAGGAGAGAAACGAACATGCAGGAAAAAGAAAAGTTTTACATAACGACACCTATATATTATCCAAGTGATAAATTACATATAGGACATTCATATACTACAGTAGCAGCAGATGCATTGGCGAGATATAAGAGACTTAGAGGATATGACGTAATGTTTTTGACAGGTACAGATGAACATGGTCAAAAGATTCAATTAAAAGCAGAAGAAAAAGGTGTCACACCAAAAGAATATGTGGATTATATTGTTGATGGAATAAAAAAATTGTGGAAGACTATGGACATATCATATGATAAGTTTATAAGAACCACAGATGATTATCATGTAAAAGCAGTTCAAAAAATATTTAAGAAATTATATGATAATGGAGATATATATAAAAGTGAGTATGAGGGTTGGTATTGTACACCATGTGAATCTTTTTGGACAAAAACACAATTAGGTGATGATAATAAGTGTCCAGATTGTGGTAGAGAGTGTAGTTTAACAAAGGAAGAAAGTTATTTTTTTAAGTTGTCAAAGTATCAAGACAGACTAATAAAATATATAGAAGAGCATGATGATTTTATAAAGCCAGTGTCTAGAAAAAATGAGATGCTAAATAATTTTTTAAGACCAGGATTAGAGGACATAGCAGTATCTAGGACAACATTTAATTGGGGAGTACCTGTTACATTTGATGATAAGCATGTAGTTTATGTTTGGATAGATGCGTTGTCAAATTATATAACTGCTTTAGGCTATTTAAGCGATGATGATAGTAATTTTAAGAAATTTTGGCCAGCTAATTTGCATTTAGTAGGCAAAGAAATAGTAAGATTTCATACTATAATATGGCCAGCAATGCTTATGGCATTAGGGTTAGAATTACCAAAGCAAGTGTATGGTCATGGATGGCTTTTGTTGCAAGGTGGAAAGATGTCCAAATCAAAGGGCAATGTGGTTGATCCTAATATTTTAGTAGATAAATATGGTGTAGATGCAGTAAGATATTTTCTTTTGAGAGAAGTTTCTTTTGGAGCTGATGGAGTTTTTTCAAATGAAGCTTTAATAACAAGAATAAATGCCGATTTAGCCAATGATTTGGGTAATTTGGTAAGTAGAACAGTTGCTATGATAGATAAATATTTTCCAGAAGGAATTATTGATGATAGAGAAAAAGGTGATTTTGATGATGATTTAATAAATATGGTATCAAAATTACCACAAGAAGTAGAAAATTTATTAGATGGATACCAGTTTACTAATGCCTTATCAAAAATTTGGGATTGTATATCTAGAACAAATAAATATATAGATGAAACAATGCCTTGGGTTTTAGCAAAGGATGAGAAAAATAGAAATAGATTAGCAATGGTAATGTATAATTTGGCGGAAGCATTGAGAATTATATCAATACTAATAGAGCCATTTATGCCAAATACACCAAAGAAAATATGGGAACAATTAGGAATAAATGAAAATACAGCTTGGGATATGTCAAAGACATGGGGGTTATATCCAACTAATAAGAAAGTAAGAAAAGGGGATGTAATATTTCCAAGAATTGATATACAAAAAGAATTAGGTAACGAGGTAAAACAACAAGAGAAAGAGATACCAACAATAACAATAGACGAATTTTCTAAAATAGAGTTAAAATTGGCAAAGATAATTAAAGCAGAAAAAGTAGAAGGTTCGGATAAGTTATTGAAATTAAGATTAAAGGTTGGAGATCAAGAAAAGCAAGTAGTTTCAGGTATAGCGAAATATTATGAACCAGAAAATCTAATTGGTAGAAAAGTTGTATTTGTATCAAACTTAAAGCCAGCGAAATTAAGAGGTATAGAATCACAAGGAATGATTTTAGCAGCTTCAGATGGTAAAGATTTAGGGTTAGTTACTGTTGATAAAGATTTAGAGGATGGTACAAGAATAAGTTAATATTTTTAGGTGGTGAATTTTAGTATGTATTTTGACACGCATGCACATTATGATGACGAGAAGTTTGATTTTGATAGAGATGAGGTTATAAAAAGAGTATATAGTGAAGGTGTTTTAAATATTGTAAATATAGGAGCTGATATAGAATCATCAAAAAGAAGTGTAGACTTAGCTAATAAATATGATTTCATGTATGCAGCTGTAGGAGTACATCCTGAGGAAGTAGCGGCGTTACCAGATAATTATATAGATATATTAGAGGACTTGGTAAATAATAATAGGCAAAAAATTGTAGCAATAGGGGAAATAGGTTTAGATTATTGTTGTAGTGATGTACCAAAAGAAGTTCAACAAAAATTTTTTATTGAACAGATAGATTTAGCAAGAAAGGTGAAATTGCCAATTGTGATACATAGTAGAGATGCACACAAGGACACCTTGGATATAATAAAAAGTGAGGATATAGGAAGTATAGGTGGAATTTTACATTGCTTTTCGGGGAGTCAAGAGATGGCAAATGAAGTGTTAGCCAATGGTTTATATATTGCAATAGGTGGAGTTGTAACATTTAAAAATGCAAAGAAAATAGTTGAGGTTATAAGAAATGTTCCATTAGATAGATTATTAGTAGAAACAGATTTACCATATTTAGCACCAGAACCGTTTAGAGGAAAGAGAAATGAGTCGGGTAATTTAAAATATATTGTAGAAAAAATTGCTGAAATAAAAAATGTTTCACCAGATGAAGTAGCGAGAATAACAACAGAGAATGCAAAAAGATTGTATAGAATAAATTGAAGATAAAGTATCAATCACCATAGAGAAAAAAGTATACAAGTGATTGATACTTTTTTATAAAAGAACAGAATGATGTGAAAAAAGATAGATATTAAGAGATATAAAGATGTATTCTTCAATAAACATAATTTTTAACGTTTTTTAATATTGCATAAATTTTAAAAAGATGATATATTATCTAGGCAGTCACCGAGTGGCAGCAAAGAGGAAGAAAATACAAAAAATGGACATTGAAAAGTAAACAGTATAAAGATAATCAAGACTCGTTAAAA
>JBGUYI010000024.1:0-14214 GCA_045118635.1 Acetivibrionales bacterium | reverse complement strand
TGAGTAAGTGCAAAAGGAAGCCCCCACCTCCACACCGAGAATTTTATGACAAAAATTTGAGGTGTAGGTGGGGGAGGATGTCACGCTGTATATCTGAAAAGTTCGAAAAATTTGATTATTGCTCGTGTGGTTCTGTTTGTTTTGGTATGTGTGTTGGCGTACGTTATGAGGCTTTTTAGTGTTGTTAATGCATTTGGAATTTTGAATTTGTGCATACTTCTTTTTAATATGATAGATGCATGGAGAGCGAAAAATGTGAATCCGGGACTTATGTTTAAACTTGGAATTACGCTATTTTGCATTAGTGATTATTGTATTTTGTTGCGTACCTTGACAGGGGGACTTATCCATGACATAGCTGCATTTTTAGTATGGGTGACTTATATTCCAACACAGGTTCTTATGGTATTGAGTTATATAACGTAAGTACGGAGATGTCCCCCGCCTCTAAGCTTGAAAAAGCGTAGGCGGTGGGTACATATTTACAATTCAGTGGGAGTTCAAGCTCCGACGTAAATTTAACGCTCCGCGTGGATGCACACGGATTTGAATGGTAAGTTGTACCCGTAGGGTACACAAATCCGGCGCAGCAATACTCGCAAGCTCGTATTGACATAATTATAAATCACTTTGGTGTGCCCAAGAGGATTTGAACCTCCGACCTGCGGTTTAGGAAACCGACGCTCTATCCTGCTGAGCTATGGGCACATATTTTTCACCTGCTGACTTGTTCATTATATTGTTTTTTATCTAAAAAGTCAATTATATGTTTAATATTTTTTGAAAAAAAATATTAAACATATATTCTTGTTAAAGTTTAGCTATTTTGGTAATATGGTATAAGATTATTATATGGAGGCACTTGATAAAATGATTAATAAATTTATTTTTATACTAAACAATATATTATCTTTTATAATTAAATTTTTCAGAAAGATTCACAATAATTGGCCTAAACTAAGAAAAATATTCATCTTGTTTATCTTCATTGTTCTTTTTGCACTTTATATACAAAGTCCAGAAATAAAATTGCAGCTTAGTAATACTGCTAGATTAACAATTCTACAATATGAAAAAAACGCTGACAATTATATGGCTAGTAATGATTTTGACAATGCTATCAATCAATACAAATCAGCCATATCTATAATACTATCTCAAAAAAATATAAATGACATTAACATTGATAAAGATATTCAGTATAGAATATGTAAAAAAGCCGCAAATGCATTTCTAAAGTATTCTTCTATCAATACAATAGATGAAAGTCATAAAAAAACTTGTCTTATATTTATAGAAGGATTAAATCTTCAGAAGGAAAATTTTAAAGACGATATGTCTATAGATTCTTTAATTAAAAAAATGAACTTAGCTATTAGCTAAGTTCTAAAAACTAATTATCGTTTTTGTATAAATCCAACAACTTTATTATTTTCTAAAACTGGCAATCTTCTTACTTGAGCTTGATCCATTATATCTGTTGCATCTTTTACGTCCATATCCAAAGTAACTGTTTTTACGTCATTTGTCATTATATCTCTTACTTCTTTATCTACACCTGTTCCATTTGCAATATTCCTTACTACAATATCTCTGTCTGTTACAATTCCGACAATTTTAGTTGCATCGCATACAGGAATTACTCCTATGTTGTGCTTTTGCATTAACTGCGCTGCCTCTATAACTGTTGATGTGGGACTAATACATACAACATTTCTACTCATTACGTCTTTTACTTTCATAAAATCATCCTCTCTTAATATATAAAATACTGATTGTATTATCAGTATTTCCTTATATAAAAAAGAATATTCTTTTTCTAATTAATATACGCAGGCAATGACAAATCTTTATATAACATCTCTTCTAAATGCTCAAATATTTTTGTATTACTTAGTATATTGTTATGATTTGATGCCCATATAAATGATCCATTTAAAATATTATTTACATTAAGTGTATTATCTCCTATGTTATAAACCTCTGTTTTTATATTCCAATCTTCTAAACTTGCAGAATCAAATTCAACAACCTCATCATATTGACCTAATATATTAGCTGTTTGTATTGTGTTATTTAGTCCTCTATTGAATAATTTGGGAAATTCTTCATTAAGTAATTTACCATCTGGTTGTAGATCCTTTATTCCATCGTCATCATAAATACTTTCTCCTAATGATGCAATATGCGAACCTTTATGTGGTGTAGATATAAATATCAATTTATTAACATCTCTTGATTTCCAATATACATCACTACATGTGTAATATCTAGTAACTAATCCGCCCATACTGTGACAAATTAGATAAAATGATTTTACTTTAAGTCCTTTTTCTAAATACTTTAACCTAATTTCTTTTAAAAAATTTGAAAGTTCATATGCACTATTTTCAATCTTATCATTAGAATCATAACTAAAAAAGTTGCCTTCAAATCCTTTTTTTTCAAAATAATTATTCATACTAACAAATACATTTTTACTCTCTCTATAACCATGTACATAAACAATAGGTATATTTTTTATACCTATTTCCAAATTTTTTTGGCCTTTATTTTTATGTATCTTAGTTATTATATTAGCCTTTATTGGTATATTATTTTTTAACTTTTCAATATTTTCATTAGTCATTTTAGGTGGAATGTATGTGACTAAACATTCCCCATCTTTATCGGTGGTACTATATCTTGGAACAACATCACCTAATGAATTCTCTTCATATGCACTAATCCGTACTCTAGGTACTTTATTACCCATAAAGTCTCTGACTATTACCCTAAATAATAATTTATTCTCTCTATCTATTGTTATATTTTTTACACTTTGATTAATTGGTTCTATTTCTAATATATAATCTCTACTACTATGAAATACCATCATAAAATATGAAGCAATGCCTCTGAATTGTACTGTTAATATAATTATAATAAATGTTATTGCAATTATAATTATTGGTTTTATTTTATGAAACATTATTTTTTATCTCCATTCATATGTTTTCTTACAAGAAAATATTATCATAACTACTATTTTTTTACAATGATATATTTTAAAAAATATGTTCAAGTTTTGTGCTATATATTCTAACATAACCCACCAAAATATAACGTAAGTACAGAGATGTCCCCCGCCTCTAAGCTTGAAAAAGCGTAGGCGGTGGGTACATATTTACAATTAAGTGGGAGTTCAAACTCCGACGTAAATTTAACGCTCCGCGTGGATGCACACGGATTTGAATGGTAAGTTGTACCCGTAGGGTACACGAATCCGGCGCAGCAATACTCGCAAGCTCGTATTGACTGAGTGAACTAAAATCCAAGTGTTGTATTTTGTTTAGAAATGACAAATTTATAACATTTTTTTACATTTTTTCTTTCTTTTGGCTTGTAAAGGTGGAATGAAATATAGTATAATACTGTGCATAGAGTTTTTAATACTGTTGTTTTTTAGTAAGGAGAGTAGATTATGGAGAATTTATTAGATGGATTAAATAAAGAGCAGAGAGAAGCAGTTGAATATATTAATGGACCACTTTTAGTATTAGCAGGTGCTGGTTCAGGAAAGACAAGAGTATTGACGCATAGAATAGCATATATTATGCAGAATAAGAATGTATACCCTAGCAATATATTGGCTATTACATTTACAAATAAAGCAGCAAATGAGATGAAAAGTAGAGTACATAATCTAATTGGGGATATAGCTTCTAAAGTTTGGATAAGTACCTTTCATGCTGCAGGTGTAAGAATTTTGAGAAAAGATGCAAAAAGATTGGGTTTTACAAAGAGTTTTGTTATTTTTGATTATCAAGATCAACAGACTTGTGTTAAAGAAGTATTGAAAGAGCTTAATATCAATGAAAAAAATTTTCAAATAAGAGAAGTTTTAGAAAAAATAGGCAGAGCTAAGGATAATCTTGAAACACCTGAAATGTACATGAAAAAATATGGTAGTGATTTTAGGCTAGGAAAGATTGCTACTATTTACGAAAAATATCAACAAAAATTAAAAAATAGTAATGCACTAGATTTTGATGACATAATTTTTTACACAATAAAATTATTAAAAGAAAATTCAGATATTTTGGAGTATTATCAGGACAAGTTTAAATATATAATGATTGATGAATATCAGGATACAAACATTGCGCAATATACTTTGGTTAGTTTGTTAGCCCAAAAGAATAAGAATTTGTGCGTAGTAGGTGATGATGATCAATCAATATATGGTTTTAGAGGTGCTGATATACGAAACATATTGGATTTTGAAAAAGATTTTAAAGGTGCAAAAATTATAAAACTAGAACAAAATTATAGATCAACTTGTAATATATTGAATGTAGCTAACGAAGTAATAAAAAATAACTATGGAAGAAAAAATAAAAAGCTTAGAACAGAAAATGAAGAAGGAGAAAAGATTTCGTATTATAGAGCTGGTAATGAACATGAAGAAGCAAGATATATTGCAAACAAAATAAAAGAATATGTTAAGAATAAAGGTAAAAAATATTCTGATTTTGCTGTGTTGTATAGAGTTAATGCACAATCACGAACAATTGAAGATGCACTTATGAAATTGTCAATACCATATAAAATGGTTGGTGGGTTGAGGTTTTATGATAGAAAAGAAATAAAAGATATAATTGCGTATTTAAGACTTATACAAAATCCTACAGATGATATAGCGCTAAAAAGGATTATAAATGTTCCAAGAAGGGGTATTGGGACAACCACAATTTCTAAGATACAGGAAGTATCAACTAAAAGGGAATGTAGTATGTTTTCAATAGTTTCCATGGCGAGTCAAATAGAGGATTTAAGAAGAACATGCAATAAGTTAGAGAATTTTGCAAGATTAATAAACGAGTTAAGAAGTTCTTTGGGGATGCCAAAGGTGTCTCAATTTATAGAATTTGTTATAGATAAAGCAGGGATTTTAAAAGGGTTGGAAGAAGAAAATACAATAGAGTCAATATCTAGGATTGAAAATATAAAGGAATTTATAAGTGTAGCAATGGAGTATGATAAAAGAGAAGATGCAGAAGGGTTAGAAGACTTTTTAGAAAATATCGCATTAGTATCTGATGTTGATAATATAAAAGATGAACAAGATAATGTGGTATTAATGACATTGCATAGTGCAAAAGGGTTAGAATATCCTAATGTGTTTTTAGTTGGAATGGAAGAGTGTGTATTTCCTTCATCAAGAAGTTTAACAACAGAGGCTGGGATAGAAGAAGAAAGGAGACTTTGTTATGTAGGAATAACTAGGGCAAAGGAAAAATTATTTATAACAAATGCGAATAGGAGAACACTGTTTGGAAATACGTCTTATAATAAAGTATCTAGATTTATTGAGGAAATGCCACAAGAATTATTAGATAGTGAAGTGGAGCAAAATAATAATTCTACAAAGAATAATTATTTTAGAAATAATAATCAAAAAAAGACATTACCTAAATATTCAGAATATATAGTTAATAGACCTATCATAAGGGATGATTATGAGTGTAATTTTTCAGAGGGGGATGCTGTGTTTCATAAAAAATTTGGGAACGGTATTATAAGTAAAATACAAAAAGAAAAGAAAGATTATAAGCTTGAAATAATATTTGAAGATGCAGGAATAAAAAGAATGATGGCAGCATACTCGAATTTAGAACATATTAATTAGTTTGAGAAATAAGGTAGGTAAGGACGTTTAAATGAATTTTAATAAAATGAAGGAAAAAAGTGTGATACTAATGTTAAGTGTGATATTAGTATCGATTGTTGTGTTTAATATAAGGACTAAAAGAATAAAAAATATTATAGTTATGATACCAGATGGAACAAGCATCTCACATATGACACTTTCTAGGTGGTATAATAGCGGGAAAAAGCTTGCAGTTGATAATATTATTACAGGATTAGTTAGGACACATTGGAAAGATGGAATAATAACTGATTCGGCGGCATCTGGAACAGCATTTAGTACAGGCAATAGAACAGATATAGGTTATGTGTCAGTTGTATCACACAAAGAAGGTGATTTTTATTATGGGAAACCAGTTGCAACCATAATAGAGGCTGCACAAAAAATTGGTAAATCTACAGGTATTGTTTGTACTAGCAATTTAAATGATGCCACTCCAGCAACTTTTAGTAGTCATGTTATAAACAGAAAGATGTGGGATATAATTTCAGAGCAACAAGTTTATTCAAATATAGATGTACTTTTAGGAGGAGGAAGTGAATGGTATTTTAGCGGGAATAAAAAGTATAATAGAAAAGATGGACGAATTTTAAAAGATGAAATAGTGAATAGAGGATATGATTTTGTTACAACGAAAGAAGAAATGTTAAAATCTAAATCAGATAAACTTTGGGGTTCATTTGCACCGGTTGAATTGCCTATAGATGACGCAAATGTTCCGACAATAAAAGATATGACTAAAAAATCTTTAGAAATTTTGTCCAAAAATGAAAATGGATTTTTTTTATTAGTAGAAGGTAGCAAAGTGGATTGGTGTTCTCATTATAATGATGCAAATGGAATTATAAAAGAGTTTTTAGATTTTGATAAATCTGTAGAAGAAGCAATTAAATTTGCAAAAAATAGAGATGATACTGTTGTTATAGTTTGTCCAGACCATGGAAATGGCGGGCTTACAATAGGGGTGCAAGATAGTGATTATTATGTAAAAAATTTAGAGATATTACATTCAAGTATGGGAAGAATGGATGTAGAAACTGTACTAAAATTATTAAATAATGACAGATCGAATATAGGATATTTATTAAAAGAGTATTGTGGAATAGAAAATTTGGGAAAAGATGAAGAGGAAAGAATAAAAAAAAGTGATGATATAAAAGTTGAAATAAATAGATTAATTAGTAAAAGAGCAGGATTAGGATGGACGACAAAAGGACACACAGGAGAAGATGTGTTTTTAGCTTGTTATCATCCAAATAATGAAGAGCTCAGAGGAGTTGTAGATGCTGTAGATGTAAATAAATACATAGAAGGTTTTTTCTTTGTTGATTTAAAAGAGCTTTCAAATAATTTATTTGTTGACGCAAGTAAGGAATTTTTAAAAAAAGGATATAAGGTTTTAAAAAATGATAATGAACTTTTAGTAAAAAAAAATAAAAACGTCCTAAGACTACCTTATAATAAGGATGTGGCGTTTTTTAATAACAGAGAAATAAAATTAAATGGAATAAATGTTTATACAGGAGAATATTTATTTGTATCGAAGGATACTTTAGATATATTAGAGAAAAACTAAGAATTAGGTAATAATACGGAGGAAAGGAGAGTATTTAGAGGTAAAAGAGTGGGTTTTTTCAAGTTTAATGATTTGAAAGAACTAAAAAATCGGTATATAGTATATTTAGCACTCAGAGTTTTGGAGTGCTAACAAAAGAGAGGGGATGTTTATAATATGAAGATTAGACCTTTGTTAGACAGAGTTGTAATTAAAAAATTAGAAAGTGAAGAAACAACTAAAAGTGGTATAGTGCTACCAGGTAGTGCAAAAGAAAAGCCTGAGGTAGCAGAGGTTGTTGCAGTAGGCCCAGGTGGAATAGTAGATGGGAAAGAAGTAAAAATGGAAGTAAAAGTTGGAGACAGAGTATTAACAAGCAAGTATGCGGGGACAGAATATAAATTTGATGGAATAGAATACACAATATTAAAACAAAGTGATATATTAGCTATAGTTGAGTGATAGGAGGTTTTTATAATGGCAAAGCAAATAAAGTTTGGAGAAGAAGCAAGACGTGCATTGGAGGTTGGAATAAATTCGTTAGCAGATGCAGTTAAAGTTACATTAGGACCAAAGGGAAGAAATGTAGTTTTAGATAAAAAATATGGTTCACCGCTAATAACAAATGATGGAGTTACAATAGCGAAGGAAATTGAATTAGAAGATAAATTTGAAAATATGGGAGCTCAATTAGTTAAAGAAGTTGCCACAAAAACAAATGATATAGCAGGTGATGGGACAACTACTGCGACATTATTAGCACAGGCTTTGATAAGAGAAGGATTAAAAAATGTTGCAGCTGGAGCAAATCCTATGATAGTAAGAAAAGGGATAAAAAAAGCAGTAAATGCAGCGGTTGAAGTTGTTAAAGAAGTTAGTAGAAAAATAAATGGAAAAGATGATATTGCAAAAGTTGCTTCAATATCAGCTAATGATGATTTTGTAGGAAGTTTAATAGCAGATGCTATGGAAAAAGTTACAAATGATGGAGTTATAACAGTTGAAGAAGCAAAGACAATGGAAACAAGTCTAGAAGTAGTAGAAGGTATGCAATTTGACAGAGGATATTTATCAGCGTACATGGTAACTGATAATCAAAAAATGGAAGCAGTTTTGGACGATCCTTATATATTGATTACAGACAAAAAGATAACTAACATACAGGATATTTTACCTCTATTAGAGCAAATAGTTCAACAGGGGAAAAAGCTTCTTATAATAGCGGAGGATGTAGAAGGAGAAGCACTAGCAACATTGGTGGTAAATAAATTAAGAGGAACATTTACTTGTGTTGCTGTAAAGGCACCAGGTTTTGGAGATAGAAGAAAAGAAATGCTAAGAGATATAGCAATTTTAACAGGTGGCGAAGTAATAACAGAAGAATTGGGATTAGATTTAAAAGAAACTAAAATTGAGCAATTAGGAAGAGCAAGACAGATAATAGTTCAAAAAGAAAATACAATTATAGTTGATGGTGTTGGTGACAAAAAAGAATTACAAGAAAGAATAGCTGTAATAAGAAAGAGTATAGAAGATACAACATCAGAATTTGATAAAGAAAAATTGCAAGAAAGATTAGCAAAATTATCTGGAGGAGTTGCAGTTATAAAAGTTGGTGCCGCAACAGAAACAGAAATGAAAGAGAAAAAATTAAGAATAGAAGATGCCCTAGCGGCTACAAAAGCAGCAGTAGAAGAAGGAATTGTTGCTGGAGGAGGAACTTTGTACATAAATGCACTTCCAAAAGTTGCGAAGCTTTTAGATTCAACAACAGGGGATGAAAGAACAGGTGTACAAATAGTTTTAAAGGCATTAGAAGAACCACTAAAACAAATTGCTAAAAATTCAGGTTTAGAAGGTTCAGTTATAGTAGATAAGGTGAAAAATAGTGAACCAGGAATAGGATTTGATGCTTTATGTGAAAAATATGTTAATATGATAGAAGCGGGAATTGTTGATCCAGCAAAAGTTACAAGATCAGCACTTCAAAATGCAGCATCAGTTGCATCTATGGTATTAACAACAGAAAGCATAGTTGCTGATATGCCAGAAGAAAATGACAATGCAAGTGCAGCTGCCGCAGGAATGGGCGGAATGGGTGGCATGTATTAATAATGTAAGTACTAAGATGCACCTAAAATTTGGTGTAAAAGATTAGCGAGTGTATCCATTTAGATTAAGTTAATAAGCCTTATATCAACTTTTGTGAGAGGAAGTTGGTGTAGGGTTTTTTGTATTTTAGGGAACAAAAACAAATAGATATACATAATATAGCATAAGTGATTAATAAAAGTAGAGTGATAAAAATGTGGATGGAGATAAGAGAGGTAATTATATACACTTTTTTTGTTTATGGTATTATAAATTTTATAATTCAAATTTTTAGTAAAAAAGAAAACATTATTGGATTAAAAAATGTACTTGTTGTAAAAAATCAGCAAGATACGGTAGAATGGATTGTACAAAATGCAGTAAAAAATGTAACGGGTAAATTAATGATAGTAGATATGGGATCAAATGATGATACTTGGAGAATATTAGAAAAACTGAAATTAGATAATTATAATATAGAAATATTCAAGGAAGAGGATAAAATAAAAATATTTGAGCAAGAGGATTAAAATTAATAGTAAAAGATTAAATAAGATAAGAAGATGTTCATAGGACCAGTCAACTGATTACGAGAATCAGGACACATGGGTCCGAGGGCATCTTCTTAATAAAATTTTATACTGGTTCTCGCTACTTATAGAGGTGGGAGAATTCTTGCTAATTCTTGTTAAAAACGAACGAAAATTTTTTTAGATTAAATGTGATAATTATGATACAATAATCTATAAAGATTTTTTTAGTTTACTAGTTTAGGTTCACAAAGGAGGAAGTAAGCTATGAGTAAGGGGATTATATATATAATGACAACAGTGGTGGATGGGCTCATAAAAATAGGAAAAACTTCTACTTCAAATTTTAGTAATCGTATGTATGATTTAGAACATAATGGATACTGGAATGTGACAGGATTAAAGAGGGAATTTGCTATTGAAGTTGAGGAGTATAGCGAAAAGGAAATATTACTTCAAACTATATTTGCAAAGAGTCGTATTGCGTCTACAGAATTATTTGCATTAAATAAAAATATTGTAATTCAATTACTTTCAGCATTTGAAGGAGTGATTGTTTTCCCTGAAACAGTAGATAAAGATATCATTTTTGATGATGCTACTGATAACAATGAAAGTAGAATACTTCCTGATGGTGTATACAAACTAGAGAGAAAGAAAATATCAGATAATAAAATGGTTAGAGTAACTGCTATTGTCAATAATGGTGAATGGACGTTACTTAAAGGTAGTATATTGGGTATAACGGAAAATACAGGAGTTTCGCAAAAAGCAAAAAATATTAGGATGAAATTGCCAATGGATAGTCAAGGTAGGCTTTTAAAAGATGCCAAATTGGGGAGATGTTCTCCATCGCATGCTGGTTCAATTGTAATGAACCAATCTAATAACGGATGGACTGCTTGGAAGAATACAGAGGGAAAGACTATAGATATATATAGACGTATGTTAAGATAACGTAAGTACAGAGATATTCTATGCTTCTAAGCTTTTTAGCGAAGAAAGTGGGTACATAATTTCAATGAAGACGAGAGTTTAAGCTCCGACGTAAATTTAAAGCTCCGCGTGGATGTGCACGCTCATCCGGCGCACAAGGTTGATATTGAAAATATCATGTGCGTATTTATGCACGTTATGTTGTTTTTTTGTTTAGAATATGTTAAGATAATGCGTATCAAAGGAATTCACATAGGGGAAGATATTATGAGTGAGAAGTTTGCAGTAATAGATACAGAAACAAATTGGAAAAATGAAGTTATGTCGATAGGGATTGTTATAGCAGAGGATAAAAAATTTTCTGCAATAGATACAAAATATATGATTATAAGCGAAGCGGCTAGAGTCGGGGGAATGTTTTCTAAAGCATTATATATTGATGGTCAAAGAGTAGAACATGGTAGGAGACCTAACGTTATTAAGGCATTAATAAAGTATCTTGAAAAAAATGATGTAGGTTCTATATTTGCATATAATGCAAATTTTGATTATCGGCATCTTCCAGAGCTTAAACATTTTAATTGGCATGATATTATGAGAAAGGCGGCATATAGGGAATATAATCCTGCGCTTCCAGGTAATGCAGTCTTTTGTTCGACAGGCAGATTAAAAAGTGGTTATAGTGTGGAAAGTATGTTACATATTTTTGGAGAAAAAAATTATTGTGAGGTACATAATGCATTAGAGGATGCTATGGATGAACTTAGAATAATGAAATATTTAGATTATTCTGTAAAGATGTATTCTAAATTATAATTTAATAGGAGAGAAAGATATGTATACAGATTCACTTGATAATGAAATGGAATTTCTTTTAGCGTTAGGTAAAAGTAGTGAGGCTTGTACAAAAGATGGTGATTGTATTAGGGTCAGAGAATGCCCTAATTGCAAAGATGGTGTTGTTATGACACGTTTAATAAACAAAGAACAAACTAAAAGATTTGAACATTATTGTGAAGCATGTGGGGAGAAATTTAGCATAAGTAAAATTAAGGCGGAAGTATTTTTTAACAATCAATGCTGGATGTTAAAAGAGTTGAAGACATCGTTTGGAGACATTCAATTATATTTAAATGAAAAGCCATTTTTTTTCAGATATGGTGTGAATATTATAGAAATGGGGATGAACAATAAGCCTATACTTATAAATAAAATGAGTATTGATTTATCTAAATTAAAATTAGGCGATATTTTAAGGTTTGGTTTTTGTAATGCTATATTAAATCCTAGTATTATTGATGATGATATGCTTGTTTATATCACACTAGATGAAAAATCAATTTTAGGGTTTTGTTTGTATTTATCTAAAAAGGAAAGTTGTTATGAAGTATCATCAGATAATAAGGGGTTTGTTTGTAGAATTGTATCTGATGTTAATGATAATAAGAATATAGTTTTTGCATTAATATCTCTTAATATACAAGATTATGAGAATGCAAAAGAAGAGATGATTTTAGCGTTTAAAAATTTCAAAAAGTAGGTATTTATTTGTAAATAATTTCATATTTATAGATAAAAAAATAATGAGGTAATCGAATGATTACAATTAGTTTGTGTATGATAGTAAAAAACGAAGAATCATTTTTGGCAAGATGTCTTGATTCGGTTAAGGATTTAGTTGAAGAAATTATAATAGTGGATACGGGTTCAACTGACAAAACAAAAGAGATTGCTTATAAATATACAAATAAAGTATACGATTTTTGTTGGGTAAATGATTTTTCATTAGCTAGAAATTATGCATTTTCGAAAGCTACTAAAGATTATCAAATGTGGATTGATGCGGATGATGTTATTACAGAGGATAGTAGATCAAAAATATTAGAACTTAAGAGAAATCTAAAAAAAGAAATTGATATTGTTACTTTTAAGTATATTACACATTATGATAAATATGGAGATCCTATATTAATTTCAACTAGAGGAAGATTGTTTAAAAGAGAAAAAAATTATTTATGGAAAGAATCTGTTCATGAGTATATAGGTCTTTGTGGGAAAATTTTTTATGCAGATGATATTTTTATTTCACATAAAAAAGAGAGTTCTAGTGGAGATAGAAATTTAAAAATTTATGAATCAAAAATACAAAAAGGTGAAAACCTTAGTCCTAGAGGTACTTATTATTTTGCTAGAGAATTAAAAGATAATAAAAGATATGTAGAGGCAATTTACTATTTTAAAAAGTTTTTAGATAGTAATTTAGGATGGATAGAAGATAATATTTCAACTTGTTTTAATATGTCAATTTGTTATGAATTATTAAAAGATGATGAAAAAATTTTGCCAATTCTCTTAAAAAGTTTTCAATATGATTCTCCAAGAGCAGAGATAATATGTCAGATTGGTTATTATTATTTAAATAATAACGACTACAAAAAAGCTGCAGATTGGTTTTTAATAGCAGCAAATCTAGAAAATTCTAACACATTAGGTTTTAAATTAACAGATTATTGGGGATATATTCCAAATATTGAGTTGGCTGTTTGTTATTACAAATTAGGTCACGTCGATAAAGCAATTTTACATAATGAGAAAGCCTTAAAAATAAAACCTAAATCACAATCAGCGATTAACAATAAAAATTTTTTTGAAAAATTAGAAAAAAATGTTTAAAGTGATTTTTGTGAATAACAAATTAGTATATTTTTTCATATAATGTATTAAATCAATAAGAGGGGAATATAGATTATATGGTATATTATGAAGATGATTGTAAAAACAGTGAAGATAAAAAATCAAGATGCAAAGATAAAAGTATTTATTCTAATTGTATAGAGTACCCTTGGTGGGATGATGAGCCAACAGGTATACCAGGACCGCCTGGGCCAATGGGACCACAAGGGCCAACAGGCGCAACAGGGCCAACAGGAGCAACAGGGCCAACAGGCGAAACAGGGCCAACAGGCGAAACAGGGCCAACAGGAGCAACAGGAGCGACAGGACCAATGGGGCCAACAGGACCAATGCCAAGTATTACAATGGGAACAGTTACAACAGGAACTAGTGTATCAGCAACAATAACAGGTGAAGATGGAAATTATGTATTAAATTTAGTGATTCCTCAATCAACACCTTAGGCAAAGAGGCAGTGGATTTTTGGCCACTGTCTCTTTTGTGACGTAAACTTTTTTAAGAAAAGGAGTATAAAACCTAATATAACGCAAGTACGGAGATGCTCCCTGCCTCTAAGCTTTTTTGGTGTAGGCAGTGGGTACATAATTTCAATTAAGACGGAAGTCAAAGCTCCGACGTAAACTTAAAGCTCCGCATGAATGCACACGGATGTGCATATGTATTTTGTGCTACGTTACGTAGCACGCACATTCGGCGCACAAGATTGATCTCGAAAA
>JBGUYI010000023.1:0-4256 GCA_045118635.1 Acetivibrionales bacterium | reverse complement strand
CAATGTCCATTTTTTGTATTTTCTTCCTCTTTGCTGCCACTCGGTGACCGCTTAGATAATATATCATCTTTTTAAAATTTATGCAATCTTAAAAAACGTTAAAATTCGCTTTTTTTTTAATTTATCCTACAAAAACTCTTGATATTTGTTTTTTTGACATTATTTCATTTTAATAATAGTATATTGAATTTACTATAAAAACATGCTAAAATTTTTCTTATTGGAGGTAATGAATTTTTAAAGGAGAGGGTTTCTTATTATGCAAACAAGACGTTTTTTACCTATAGCTCCAAATATATATAACTATGTATTGGTTAGTTTTTTATTGACTGTTGCATCGTTATCTTTTGGTTTATTGATACCTTTTTTTATAAGCCTTAGTTTATTTTTGTTCATTTTATACTTTTTTAGAGATCCAAAAAGAAAAACTCCGGATGGTGAAAAATTAATTGTTTCTCCTGCAGATGGAAAAATATCTGTTATAGAAGATGTTTATGAAGACACTTTTTTTCATGCAAAAGCAAAAAGAATTGTGATTGTGTTATCCATTTTTGATGTCCATATAAATAGAAGTCCTATAGCTGGAATAGTTAAATATAAAAAGTATACTCATGGCAAATTTATTCCTGTTTTTAAAGATCATTTTTGTGAATTAAATGAAAAAAATTCTATAGGAATAGAAAATTCTGATGGTGCTAAAGTTCTTGTAAATCAAATAACAGGTTTTTTAGCTAGAAGGATTGTTTGTACTACATTTAAAAATTCTAGTTTGGATTTAGGTGAAAGATATGGTATGATTAAGTTTGGTTCTTGTGTGGAACTATTTGTACCAGAAAATATAAATTTAAAAATATCAATAGGAGATAAAGTAAAAGCTTTATCTAGTATCATAGGGGTGATGAATTGAAAAATTATAAAAAAGTTATACCAAATGTTTTAACACTAATTAATTTATCTTTAGGTGTTGTTGCAATAATTTTGTCTACTCAAGCTGATAATATAAAATCTATTAATGCTTTAATTAATGCTTCTTTGCTTATACTAGTAGCTGCATTGACTGATAGATTTGATGGTAAGGCAGCAAGACATTTTAACGTAGTTAGCGATTTAGGAAAAGAATTGGATTCTTTATCAGATTTAATATCATTTGGAGTTGCTCCAGTTATTGTTGCTTGGAAAATTAGTTTTTCTAATTTTGGAATTTTAGGATATTTATTATCCATTATATTTCCAATAGCTGGGGCATATAGACTTGCAAGATATAATGTAACTCCTTTTAACAACATATTTCAAGGAATTCCTATAACCATTGCAGGTTTATTTCTTACAATAGTTAATTTATATAATACTTTTTTCTTATTAACTAAAAAAACTGTATTTTTTGGTCCTTATTTTATGATAGTACTAGTTGTTGGATTATCTTTTCTTATGATTAGTAAATTTAATATAAAAAAAGTATAACTAGTTCTTAGCATGTCCTAATTCGGTTGGAGTTTACTCTCCAACTGAATCAGGACATGCTCAAATTGTAACAAGGCTTGACCTAAAATCTCACCTGAAAGGCAATTTTTTTGTCTCAAAACAATACAATTATTACATTATATTCTGTTTCTATTACACCATTTTTATATTTATGTTACAAATGCGTTTTTTGTATCTTATTCCATTGACATTACGATAAAAAATATGTAAATTTAAATCAAAAGAATTCATTTGAGTTTTAAAATAATAAAATCATGATTTTATGACATATAGCAGTTTTATTAGCGAATGTATTTATAAAAAAATAATAGGAGGAATACATCAATGATAATAGAACATAGGTCTTCATTAAGAGGTGAAATCACTGTACCTGGAGATAAATCTATATCTCATAAAGCTATATTATTAAGTTCTTTAGCTAAAGGAATTTCAGAAATCGACGGGGTATTTATGACTGAAGATTGTCTTAGCACAATAGATTGTTTTAGAAAAATGAATGTTCATATAGAAATACAACCAAATAATAAATTACGAATTAGCGGAAATGGATTGTATGGACTATCTGAACCTAAATCTGTACTTAATACAGGAAAATCTAATACTGCGCTTAGATTGCTTTTAGGTGTGTTAGTCGGACAAAAATTTAGATCTACTGTTGACCGTGATATTTCTGTCCAAAGAAAACCTATATATGATATGGTTAAGCCATTAAAATATATGGGAGCAAATATTATAGGAAGAGAAGATGCTAATATGTGTCCTTTAATTATATCACCAAGCAAGCTAATTCCTAAAACTCATGAATTAGAGCTAGAAAACAGATATGTTAAATCATCTATCTTACTTGCTAGTTTGTATACTGAAGGCGAAACTATTATAAAAGAAAAAGTACCTTACCGTAATCATACAGAATTAATGTTAAATTACTTTGGTGCAGAACTTTCATATAAAGATGGTTCCATTATAAGCCACAAATGCAAACAATTACAACATAAACATGTAACCATACCTGGTGATATATCAATTGCTTCGTATTTTATTGTTGCTGCGTGCATTATACCAAATTCAGAAATATTAATAAAAAATGTTGGTTATAATCACACTCGTAATGGACTTATTGAAGTTCTAAAAAATATGGGAGCTAAAATAGATATCATAAATGAACATTTAGTTGGTAATGAAGTTTTTGCAGATATCCATGTATGCTCATCTAATCTTACCGGTATTTCTATAGATAATTCTATAATACCTAGACTTTATGATGAATTACCAGCATTAATTGTTGCCGCTTGTGTTGCGTCTGGAAAAACCGTAATTTCTGATTTGAAAGGCTATAAAATATATGAAAGCGGTCTTCTTGAAAAACTTAATAATGAGCTTATTAAAATGGGGGCTAATATACGTACTACATCTGACTCTATTGAAATTATTGGAAAAGAACAATTGAATGGAAAAGTTGTAGAAAGCTACAATAATAAAACCTTAACTTTAGCTCTTGCTACTGCTGGAATGTATGCTATGGATGAAACTTTAATAAGAAAATCCCAAGTACTAGAAACAACTTTCCCAGATTTTCTACCCGTATTAAACTCTCTATAATCTGTTTCCCCACCAACATCCTCTCTCACCTCTATCTCAAATTTTTACCATAAAATTTTAGATAGAGGTGGAAGAGGATGTTACAACCTAGTTATAAGCATTCTCTTGATTTTTGTATTTTTTGGATATTTATTAGTGTTTTTGACTAAAAATAGCAAATTATGTTGTTTGACTATTTTTTGCTAATACAGTACAATCATTCTCTATAAGGAGATTTTTTGAATTTGAAATTTTTAAGAATATATTGTTTTATTCAGATAGTTTCGTTTTCACAAACTATTCCGTTTTTTGATCTATACATGTTTTTACGTAGCAAGGAGAGGAGAATTTTATGAAAATTAGTAAGTATAAGAAAAAAATATTGTTATTATTACTATTTTTAGGAGGAGCAACAGCACTTAGTTTTGATAATTTATTAAAATCATATAGCAGAAGTGACACCAGCATTGATTCAGTTGATAGATTTGCTGTACTTAAGTATACTACTAAAAATAAAAATGTTGATTTTCAAAATAATATGAATTTACCAGTTGACAACAACGTTTTTAAAACTACTGCCTATATAATAAATATTAAAGATTTTTATAAACAATCAGCAAATAATTCTCCTGCTAAAGGTATAAAAGAATATATTATGAATAAAATAAATCTTAAAAATACTATTTCTACTGTGCGTTATACAAAGGGAAAACTTAAAAAATTTAGTGAAATAATAATAAATTTTAATATTGTTTCTATAGGATGTCTTGGGTTTAACTTACTAGCTAATAAAAAATTGTTTAAAAAAATAGGCAATTCAACTGATAACATTAGTAAAAAATTAGATGAAATAAACAATAATGTGAAAAAGTTAAATAAGAATGTAAAAAAGCTACAAAAGCTAAATAAATCTACAAATAAAGAATTACAAAAAACACACAAAGACATTGTAAAGAAAATTGAACATTCGAATAAAATAATTAAAGAAAAAATAAAAGATTTACCTAATGAGATTATTTTACCTAATTCTTTACAAGAATGTCCTTCACAAAAATTAATTCGGTTGAAGCCTCGACCCTTCAGTGACGGTTTGACTAATTAAAAGTTTGTGATATAACTCAGTCGGAGATGTCCCCCGCCTCTAAGCTTGAAAAAGCGTAGGCGGTGGGTACATATTTACAATTCAGTGGGAGTTC
>JBGUYI010000022.1:0-5869 GCA_045118635.1 Acetivibrionales bacterium | reverse complement strand
TGGATGCACACGGATTTGAATGGTAAGTTGTACCCTGCCGGGTACACAAATCCGGCGCAGCAATACTCGCAAGCTCGTATTGACTATATATACTCATGATGATAAGCTTATAGCCTATAACGTAAGTACAGATCTGTCCCCTGCCTCTAATCTTTTTTTAAGTAGGCAGTGGGTAAATAATTTCAATGAAGACGGGAGTTCAATCTCGGACTGAATTATACAATACAAATCACAAAAAATAATTATCAAGGTATACGCACCCTCTCAAAAGAAAAAATGTTGCGTTTACTTTGATAATTAGCCCAAAAAATTTTAGAGATAGATGTAAAAAAAAACAATATTAAAAAATTTTTACTAGAATATGCTGTTTTATTATTGCATAAAATTAAAGTAGTCCAAAAATAATGATACTTAAAACTAGGAGAATATTATGTATATTTTAAAATTAGGTTCTACTGGACCTTTTGTAAAACTTTTGCAAAGCGTTCTTATTAATTTAGGATACGATGTTGGCAAAATAGATGGTATATTTGGGTTAAAAACTCAAAATGCTGTGTTAGAATACCAAAAGAATAATTATCTTACTCCAGATGGTGTTGTAGATAACAAAACTTGGAATTCTTTAGAAAAATTTATACTAGGTTATACTTCATACACAATTGCGCCATCTGATACACTTTTTAAAATTGCATCTTCATTTTCTACAAGTGTAAATTCTATTTTAGTAGCAAATCCTGGTATAGATCCTATGAATTTAACCATTGGGCAATCTATTATTGTTCCACTAAATTCAAATGTTGTACTTACAAATATTGATTATACTTATGATATAATGGAAATGAATATTCGTGCACTAAAAACGAGATATCCATTTATTGAAACTGGAATAATTGGTCAAAGTGTTCTTGGAAAAAACTTGTATTATATAAAACTTGGAAACGGTGATAAAAAAGTCCAGTATAACGCTAGCCACCATTCTTTAGAATGGATAACTTCTGTTTTGATGATGAAATTTATAGAAGATTTTTCACGTACGTATGCTGAAAAATCTACATTCCTCGGATATAATATCTCTGAGATATGGAAAGAAAGTAGTATTTATATTGTCCCAATGGTAAATCCAGATGGTGTTAATCTAGTTTTAAACGGACTTAGTCCAGATAATCCCTATTATTATCAACTTTTACAATGGAATAATACCGGGATGCCATTTTCTAAGGTATGGCAAGCAAACATAAAAGGGACAGATTTAAATAGAAATTATCCTGCATCTTGGCAATTGGGAAAAAATCAAGAAACTATGCTTGGAATTGTAGGACCAGGACCTACTAGATATGGTGGTCCATATCCACTCTCTGAACCTGAAACTCAAGCAATGGTCAATTTTACTTCAGCACATGATTTTAAACTTGTTATATCTTATCATTCTCAAGGTGAAGTAATCTTTTGGTTATACAATGATATAACTCCTCCTAATGCTTTAGAAATTGGTAATACCTTTTCGAAGTTTAGCGGATATACTTTAGAAAATACACCTAGCATAGCTGCATTCGCAGGCTACAAAGATTGGTTTATCGAAATATTTAATAAACCTGGCTATACAATAGAAGTCGGCAGTGGAAAAAATCCTTTGCCAATATCTCAATTTGACACAATATACAAAGATAACAGAGAAATCTTGACAGCAGCTCCAACTTTAGTTTAACTCAGTAGGAGAAGTCCACCGCCTCTAATCACCAACATACGCGATGGGGAACAAGTAAAATTCAGTGAGCGTTCAATCTTCGTACTTACGTTAATCACTCTACTTTGGATGCGCACTGATTTGAATGGTAAGTTGTGTCCGTATAATACACAAATCCGGCGCAGTAATATTCGCAAGCTCGTATTGACTACACAAATCCGGCGCAGTAATATTCGCAAACTTATATTGACTAACATAATTATAGAGCCTATTACAAAAAGTAATAAGCTCTATAATTGTAAATCCTCACAACTAAATGGTGAGTGTGCGCCACAAACCTATCAATATTTTGATGTTTTCTTCGCACTTCCGCTTCTTTTGCTACTTCTTTTACTTTCAAAATTCTTTTTCAAATAATGCAATCTTTCATCACTATCTTTCATAAATTTAGCAAGACGATCTTCAAACGAAACATCCTCTACTTGTTTCACTTTATTCTCACTAATATTCTTTTTGATATCTTCTTGTGATACAGATTCATCCAAAGCTTTTCTAATAGATAAACTTATTTTTCCTTTTTGATCAATAGATAAAATCTTTACTTTTACACTCTGATTTTCAGTAAGATAAGCCCTAATATCTTTCACATACTCTGTTGAAACTTCTGAAATATGTAGCAAACCAGTTTTTCCTCCTGGCAATTCTACAAATGCCCCAAAATTCGTTATGACAGAAACTCTACCATCAACAATACTACCTTCTTTGACTAGCATACTATAAGAAATCCTCCCTAACTATTATATCAGTAATTATACCGCTTAAGCCGCATTAATATTATTTTTTTAATCGGCTTCCAGTAATCATATTGTATCTAACTTTTTCTAGTTTTTCAATATTTTTTTATTTATTTTTTAATAAAAAATCCAAAGAAAATTACACACTAAATTTCTACTGTATGTATTTTTCTCTGGACACACATTCTATTCTATACTTTCTGGTTTTAGTATACCATACCCTCCAGATTTTCTCCTATAAACCACATTAACTTCATTATTACTTGAATTCACAAATACAAAAAATGGATGACCTACTAAATTCAATTGCAAAATGGCTTCATCAACATCCATAGGTTTTACACTAAATTTCTTATCTTTTATTAAATTATATTCTTCCTCTTCTTCGTTTTCATCTACATCAAAGAATACCTTTTCATATTTCAATGGATTCTCATATAACTTCTTTGCCAATCTTGTTCTATTCTTTCTTATTTGTCTTTCTAAAACATCTGACGCCTTGTCTATTGCTGCATACATATCTGCATTATCTTCTTCTACCCTAAAAACTATACCCCTATATCTTGCAGTTACTTCGAATATTTTTCTTCCTTTTTGTACTGAGAAAGTTATATATACTTTAGTTGATGGTTCAAAATATCTTTCTACTTTTCCTATTTTTTCTTTAGCATAATCCTTTAAAGCCTCTGTTAATTCAACATTTCTACCACTTATAATATAATTCATAATGCAAAACTCCCTTCTTATGTATAATTACAACATCTTTGTCTTTTATTGATTTAATAATAACAAAAATAAAATAATTAAAATTACAAACCATACATTATTTGTATCATTTTCACAACACGAACAACAATTTCTTTCTTGATCCACTTTTATAATCTCCTAATTTTTTTATTTTCTTATATACTATTCTCATAAACATTTTTCGTTACACCAAAAACCGGATCACATTTTTTGGTTGGAGCCCCCAACCAGAATCGAACTGGTGACCTCATCCTTACCATGGATGTGCTCTGCCTACTGAGCTATAGGGGCAAACACAAACTTACAACTCCTCTTGATTCATTATATCATATTATTATAATTTTCAATAGATATCTTTTCCAAAATAACTATTTTTTTCTTTATCCTTTGTAACGCATTATCAACTGATTTTTTATCCTTTCTTATTTCCTTTCCTATTTCCTCGTATGTTTTCCCTTTTAAGTATAATTTAAGAATTTTTACTTCCAAACAACTTAACTTAGAAGTTATAAAATCTTCCAATAACTTATATGATTCCTTACATACCAATATATCTTCAGGATTATTGCTATTATTTTCTTCTATTTCGTCTATTAGCCTTGTTCTATCGTTCTCTTCTGCATATACAAGTCTATTTAACGAAATATATGAATTTAAAGGGACATGTTTTTGTCTAGTAGCTGTTTTTATTGCTGTTAATATATGACGGGTTATACAAACCTCTGCAAATGTTTTAAAAGAATATTTTTTTTCTACCTTGTAGCCTTTTATAGCTGCGTATAAGCCAACCATCGCTTCTTGCTCAATGTCATTATTGTCTCCTCCTGTCAAAAAATATACTCTAGCTTTAGCCTTTATATATCTTTTGTATTTTCTAAAGATATATTCCATCGCAACATTATCACCAGCATTTATTAAATCAACAATTTCTTCATCCTTTAATTCACTATATAATTTATCTATTTCTAAAGAAGCATTCAATAACAAAATGTCCCCCCCCTATTTGTACATTAAATATGAAACATATTTAACATATGATATATCCATTAATCAGATTGTTTAAATTACACACCATCCTATTAAAATAATATTTCAAATTTAAAACCTAAATCAAAAATAACTTAAAAACATAATCAATTATTAAATACAATCTTTTAATTTTTGATTTTTTCTGAAAAATTTATTTATGAATAGTATTCTCATTTTGTACATTATTTTCTCGCACTAATTTCTCTTTATATTTATCTTTTGATATTTCATTTAACTCTGTTTCTCTATTTCCTTTATTTAATTCTTTTTCCTTTGATCTATCTTTCTCTAAATTTTTATAGTGGTTGTCTCTTTTAATTTCATTTTCATCTCTATGTATTTCTAAATAGTTTGATATCTCTCTTTTATAGTGTTCTTTAACAAAATGTATACCAACTGCAATCCCCGTCGCCATTGCAATATATGGTAACAACCTAGAAATGCCTGCAAATACTATTGACGCTACCATCACTGCCAATACTGTTGCAACAAATTGAATGACAATCTCCTTATCTTTGTTTTCTTTTTTATCCATATTAAAACCCCTTGTCCATCAATTTTTCACTTGTTTTTTATTTTACTTCTAGAAAATTTTTTGATATAGAATTTTTTGTGTCAAGATTTTTAAGTAATCAAACTAACTACAGAGACTATTCTCTATGATTATCGGCAAATAATTATTTTTATTTTAGTTGAATAATTTTAAGTTGTATTAAATTTTAAAAAATGATACAATCATATTCACGATAATAAACTTTTGTTCTATATCGTCAGATAATTATTTTTTTAGGAGGACGTTGTTATGCAAAATTTCGCAAGCATTTTATTAACTATACCTGGGGTGATTTTAGCTATTGTTATTCGAGGCTTTTCACGGGCTTATGTCTCTGACAAACTAGGAGATCCAAGCCCAAGAATTATGGGAAAGCTAAATTTATCACCCCGTTCACATATTGATCCTTTTGGATTTTTTCTACTATTGCTATTTCATTTTGGTTGGAGCAAACCTGTATTTACAGACTCTAGATATTATAAGAACCCTAGAAAAGGGAAAATATTAGTTGCTTTATCTGGAACAATAGGGAATCTTTTGGTAGCATTAATCTCTCTTGCATTATACAAATTACTATCTACTATAATTATTCCTAATAGTTTTTTATATCCTTTAGTTGATATATTGAGTTTTTCTGTAGTTATCAATATATCTTTAGGCTTGTTTTATTTGATTCCATTACCACCTCTCGATGGATTTGATATTTTACAGGTTTTTGTTAGTTATAAATACTATAGAATACTTGAATTTTTAAGACAATATGGCAATATAATATTGCTACTTTTAATATTATCAAATTTAGTTGGTTTTATTTTACCATATAATCTTGTATATAGATTATTAAACCTTTTAACTTATCCACTCGATTTAATTTTATTAAAATTGGGCAAAAATTTGAGGATATAGGTAGTCAATTACCTAGACCCAAATTAATTTGTCATATAAAAAAAACACCTGATATACTTAGGTGTTTTTTATGTCAATACGAGCTTGCGAGTATTGCTGCGCCGGATTTGTGTACCCGGCAGGGTACAACTTACCATTCAAATCCGTGTGCATCCT
>JBGUYI010000021.1:0-7420 GCA_045118635.1 Acetivibrionales bacterium | reverse complement strand
AACTACTTGCCCTTATTTCTATTGGGTCTTTGAAGATTTCTTGTGTGTCTTGAAGAAATATGTTTTCTATCTCCTTTCTCTCTTCCTCAGTCATAGAGGACATTGGACGAAGATAAGGAAGTAATTGAAAATTTGGGGTTTTATAAAAAAGCCCACGCACATAATAGCCTCCATCCAATATAAACTTATGAAGATTATCAATATCTAGAGCAGTTGTCTTTTCATGTAAGCAATATTCACTTTCGCTACTTATACGCACTTTCACCCTATATGGCAACCTCGCACAAAGGTCTTTGAGTAATAGTTGCTTTTCTTCTTGTGTCATGATTTAACTTCTTCTATAACTTTAATTGCTTCTGAAACGATGACATCTTTTTTGCAATATTTCCCATAAACTACATTAGTCCCTTTAGGAATTATGCATCTAAAGCAGCATAAATTCCAATTTCCAATACAGTAGTATTCAATCCATATCTTTTCACTTTTTGCATCTTCTTCATTTAAGAAAGAATAGAATCCTTCTTTTATTTTATAGTAAGTACAGTCAAAATACGGTTCCATTCTTGTCTTGTATTCTTTTCCAATTTTATATTCAAATCCCTGATATGGAGATATAGTAAGTCCACGATATTTTTCAAGCACTTTATATACGACAATATCTTCTTGTGCTATCTCCATCTTGAACTTTTCTTTATCTATTGTTAAACACATAGTTATTCCTTCTTTAGTTTTTCTATGATTTCCTTCTTTGCAAGTTCAAGAAGTTTAGGGGTAAACATTTTAGCTAAAACCTCCATTCCATACATAGAAACAACTCCAATAGATTTATAGAGACAATTTGCCAACTCTTTTTCAAAATCTGTCTGTTCTGATTTTTCTGAAATAGGCTTCCAGGTATCAACGAGACATAAATCATAACTGGATTCATCACCACCAGTATAATATTTCCCATTATTGTAGAATAAAAGTGGAGCTTCATGAGAATCATATATTTCAACAAGTGCTATAATTGACAGGATATCTTTTTTATCCCAGCAGATAATTCTTACAGGTTTTCCAGATTTTGTCTGTACCTTATATCTTCCCTGATAGTGATTTTCTTCAGACTGAATTAGTTTTCTAAGTTTAATGTCAAATGAAATTGTTTTCATATTATTTTTTCTTAAATTTTTATTAATAGAATTTAAATGTTTTAATAGTACCGCTGACAGGATTTGAACCTGCACGGACATTACTGTCCAAGGGATTTTCTTACCACTATAGTTTTCACTACTAAATACATTCACAATAAATGTGTTGGCGAACCTGACTGTAGAATTTCACTACAGAACTAAGACTCCCATCATTTCTGACTGTCTTCGTTTTATATAAACTACCCATACTTGTATTTATTTGTGGTCTGGACTCTATCTTGACCATATTGAAATCTCGCGAGATACTAAGGACAAACCGAGTCCTAAACTCTGTCAATTCATATTTATCCTTAATAAATTCAACTTAGGTCCCTCCTATATAGTCTCTACACACGTCAGCAAGCCTTACATGTATATTATGAGTTTGCTGCTACTTGGCTCGGTATTAGCATATCCATTACCACCTGTTCTGTTGGATTTTGAACTTAGCCTTCACCGAATTAGGGAGGTTCTGCATCATATATTTCTATATGAGCACTCAAATTAAGACTTAAATTTATCTTATCTTCTGTCTTCTACAGAATGTGTGTGTTTGAGAATGGCAATTTGGGCATAATATCTGTAAATTTTCTATTCTATCATCAGATGGGTCCCCATTGATGTGGTGTAGTTGTAAAGTTATTGGCTGTCCTTGCCATTCTGATATTCCACATTTTTCACATCTGTATTCTTTTAAGCCATGATTTAAAAGTACATCTTTAGTTTTATATGCTGGAATTCTCCTTGCACGCTTAATAAAGCGTTCTTCTAAATTAATATTGTTTCCATAGTTAGGATGAGAAGGAATATTCCAACCTTGACCAGTAAAGTGAGATGTATCTATTTGATACTCTTCACATTTTCTTTTAAGGTTGTTATAATTTCCACCGGCTTCTTTTAATCCTAAATATAAAATTAACTGCCTAAAAGAGGTACAATTTTGTACTGCATTTTCCAAAAATTCTTTTGAATACTTATGATACATAACATTTATTTTTTGTTATGCAAAGATAAATATAATTTTTGAAATATGCAAACACGAAGATAAGATTACTTTGTGTCTACCTTAAAGTCCCTCGTGTCTACCTATTCCACCACAGCGGCAATTTTATTATTTTCTTCTTAATCCAAAAGCAGGATCATAGTATATTCCTGCAATTTTATTAGCCCATCTTTCTGTATAGAAATTATAGTATTTTACATTATCCTTACATAACCGAGCATGAATAAATGATGGAATACCAATTACCAACAGATACAATGGTCCTAAAAGCCTACTCTGATAAGTATGTCCTATCAGTTCATGTTCCAAATATGGCTCTACATCTTCATCTGGACTAATTTCATAGAACCATCCAACAAAACAAAAATTGCCCAAACTTATGCCTGCATTGAAGCCTTTATTAACACAATAAGCTTGACAGTATTTGTAAGAAGCAATGTGATATAGACGTTTTCTCCAATAACATATAAGTATTAGAGCAATTATGTTTTGCGGAAGTTGCCATATGAAACTCAGTATATATATAATTGTTTTCATATGGCATCATCAGTTAATGGAATATTCTTATCCCATATATTTTCAAACTGTGAATTTGCTTTTACAGTGTCTGCAGCTGTTACTTTCTCTATACATATTGGCTTTCTGAATTTATCCACAAATGTTACTACTCCAAGAGCAAACAAATATGTAAGGAACAGTCCAAATGCTACCATTGCCAATATTATAAAGGCTGACAGACATCCTTCTATTTTTATTTTCATTTTAACATCTCCATTAAAGTTGGTAAACCGATTTTATTTGCTTCTTGCCCTTCAAACATCTTGGTAACTATCTCTTCATCTCTTGTATTACGGAAATAAGGAACAATAAGATAAGGATTCTTGTGTCTGAGAAGCCTTCCTATCTTCTGTATTTGCATAATCTCTGAAGAATTTAATGATGCAAATACTCCTATCTGACAATTAGTTAAGTTCGCGCCCTCATTTAATATTTCACAAACAGTAATATGATTTATATTACCTTCATTGAAACTCTTTAGAACTTCAGGAGCCTTCTTATTCTTTGAAGAAATATTATTCTTGCCAAGTTCCTCAGTCTGCTTTATAGAAGAGCAGAATGTAATTACTCTATACTTTTTGAGTTTATCAAGAATATTCTTAACTATATCTGTCTTAATGTCTGAAAGCCACTTAAGCCTTTCTCCAGCAATTCTAAGCCAGTTATTCTTAAGAAATTCCTGCTGAGTAAATATATATCTTCTCTTCCAATAATCTATTTCATTTGAATAATATAGATTCTTCTGAAGTTGATGACAAGTTATTTCTATCATATTCTGAGGATATGCAGCCTTAAGTCTTTTCAGTTGGTTATATTCTCCCTTTATTACAGGTTTCTTACCTGTTTTTCTGATTATTATTTTATCAGAAACATCAGGAGAAAGACTTAATTCAACCAAATATACTTTTGGCTGAGGCAGTATTTCTTCATCTATAGCATCTTTAAGAGTATGTCTAACTACATTAAGATTTGCAAACATTTCTCTTAACGCATATAGTTTATCTCTTTTTACTGTTGCGCTTAGGAGGGTTGCGTAGCTGCTACTGATTGTAGGAATATACTCCATAACCCTTTCTGTGATGTGATGTGCTTCATCCCATATTATCATATCATAGGATAAACCACTCCACTTTTGTATAGATGCATAGGTAGTAAAATTTACTGAACCTTTATATCCCCATTTATCCAGTTCTACATTCCAGTTCTTTATAAGAACCAGTTTAGGCACTACTACAAGTATTTTCTTACACTTGTAGTGATTTGCCAGGTCTATGGCATATTTTGATTTACCATAACCTGTAGGTAAAATAAGGAGATTATTTCTTGCTCCTTTCTTTACCAAGTCTTCAAATATTTGTTCTTTGTTCATAATCAAAAGAAAGTATGGATTATTATAAGAAGATCACTGCCTTGTCGACTATGCTTACTAAAAGAATTTTCCCATAGGCATCGCCTGTCCAAAACTTTTTTTCAGAAAAAACCACGACACCGTAGGCTCACTTCGTTAAATAATCCATACTTTTAGAGAAAAAACCCAGCGACATTAGTTATCAAAAATGCAAAAACTAAGGCTAAAAAGAAAATGTCGCTGGGGGAAAAACAATATGAAAAACACTAATAATATAGTTTTACATCCTTAAAGTCTGCATTGATTGACTTTATTGTATATCCTTTATCCTTTTTTATTTTAAATAGAATAAGATGCTTTCCTTCATTGTTTATGAAGTCAAAATCCAACACCTCTTCTATTTTGTGGTAATTTTCCTGTATTTTCAAATATATAGGAACATTGAAAGCATAGGCAAGCAAGAACTCCTTCTTGCTTTCAAACTTTTTTCTTTCCTCTTTCTTAGGTTCAGGAGTTATAAATTCCCATTTAAGTCTTATTTCCATATTGTTTTATTTTTTAGTTAAACATTAGTAGGAAGTAGGAGAATCGAACTCCTATTACAAGAATGAAAATCTTGTGTCCTAACCGTTAGACGAACTTCCCAAAAAGAGCCTATGCATTAAGCAAGTTAAAGCAAGAATGTAAAAACAGAATAATATATGAGTAAGTTGCATAGGCTCAAAAACACAAATATTATGAAAACAGAACTATTGTTGTCCTCCTAAGACTCGAACTTAGACAAACAGACTCAAAATCTGTTGTGCTACCATTACACCAAAGGACATTGCTATACAAAAATAACAATTATTTTATTTATTCAGCACACATATCGTAAATATTTTGATAAACATCACTTTCCCAATAAGTATCAGGAAGGTATTCTCCATATTTTCTATATATGTATGCAGAAGTAGAATCCAGACATTCTTCATATTTCTCTTGAAGATATGAGTTTGTCTTCTTTTTTATTTCTCGCCTTTCCAGATTTGCTGCAATGAGCATTATTGCTAATGTATAAATCAGCAGCAATATTACTTTGTCTGTTTTATTTAGTTTCATAATAATAAGTGTTTTTAAAGATTTTACCCCTGCTCCCATTTCAGAAAAGGAGTTTATTCCTTTACAGCAGGGGTAAAATCAGTAAATTCTCTTTTGTTTTTCTTGGTATTTATCACCAGTTAAGTTAATAATCAGTTAAAAAGAGAATATTTTTAGAACAGATTTTTCAGATTTTTCCTCTTTTCTTTTTGTTCTCTGCGGAACTGTTCTATGTCCTTTACAATTTGTGGAACAATGATGTTGTGATGAATTAATTGTACTTTAGTTTCACCATTTTCCTTATAAGTATAGGCACACAAAGATGCCTTAATTCTTGGTCTTTTAGCCATTAGTTTTGTAGTTTAGTAGTTTAATGCATGTAAAATAAAGGGGCACTCAGTGGTGCCCCATTAGTGATGCGAACTAAAGTGCCTCTCCATAAGCATGGACAGTAGTTTCACCTGTAGAAGGCTTTACGAGTTCTACAAATTTAACACTGTCCTTGTTTATCTGAGTGCCATCTGGAAGAGAATTGCAATCTCTGTGAGCCTTGAAGTAGCGTACTCCATTTACCATATGGAATACAAACTGCTTTGTTCCAAATTGTTCAGAAGTTTCAACAGTAATACTGTTGATTGCAGACTTTTCTGCATCATTGAGGTTCTGAGTTGCATTTTCCTTCCATGACTCACCATAGAGAGTCTTTGATTCCAAAAATCTTGACATAATTTTTTAGTTTTTTAGTAGTTTTTGTACAATTAGTTAATTAGAATACATGTAAAGGTGTACCTTCTTTACACATATTTACGCACTCTGTGGTGCTAGTTTTGCAAAACTTTGTGAGTATAAACAGTTTCACCTGTTTATACCCATAAGAACTTCCTAACAAGGACACTTGGTCCTTACAACTCTCAGTTCTATCAAGAGTTCTCGCTGAGTAACCAACATTTGCACATTGGCGGAAGCAATCCGTCTTCTCTTCATCTATGCGTCACAGACTAGTTAATTGCTAATTAACCCGTGTGAGTATAGACAGTATCATCTGTCTATACCCAAATTAAATATTATTCTTCATATCCCATTCCAATTAATACTTTTAATGCCATTTTTCTGTTTAAAGATAAACAATTGTTAAAATCCAATGCTTCTTTTGGAGCACCAAACTTATCTACGCCTATCTTTTCACCAGTTTTATTATTCACGAAGAACAATCTTGTATATGCAATTGGACGATGCTTGTCATCAGCATGCTGCTGCATATACAAACGCAAATACCTGAATTGTTCTTCAGTAATTTGCATTCTTTTCCCCTTATATTCTACTGTAAGAGTATCTTTTACTGGAGTTTCGGAAATAATTTTTTCAAAATGTTTCATATGTTTTTGTTTTAATATTATTAGAGACTATCATAGGATTCGAACCTATATCACACTTTTGCGTGTATTTTTCCAATTAAACTACATAGTCTTTGTTTGTAAATACTATAGAACTAAATTACCAAAAGATAAAATGCAGAAATACTACTGTTATGTAAATCAGTGCTAATATAAATATATCCTGGATTAGCATTTTCCAAGTATATCTTGTGATTATTTTCATAATATTTTGTTTTTACTCTTTTATACTAAAGCACAGAAGCACGAGAATTATACCTTCTTCTTGCAAACTCCATGTCTTTTCTATTGTCTGCAACAACAATAAGTCCACGAGGTCTTTGGAACTCATCATTCCATAAAAACGCTTTAAGAGGTTTATTGAACCCTTTAAGTTCAGCATCATAAATACCTTCCTTGTAGAGTTTTTTGTTAAAATCTCCACAAATTTCTCCATTTAAGCAGGCTCCTATATCATATCCAGCAAAGTCTTCAACTTCACCATGAAAGTAACAAATGGAGCATACTTTATGTCCCTCATCAAAAGCCTTTTCAATAAGAGGTTTGCTTTTAGAAAAATCTGTTCCTGCAAAAGAGCAAGGATCAGATGCAATTAGTATAAGTTTTTCTGATTGTGTTTGCATAATGTTGTGTATTTTTTATAGATGTTGTAATCCTGAAAGCAGTTCAATTGCTTCTTCTAAAGTGTATCCATCATTCAGATATTCCTGAATTTGCTCTTCAATTTCTGGCATATTTGTATGTTTTTTGTGCAAAAATTACATAACTCTCCCTACTCATTGTCCCCACTCTGAATGTAGAGAGTTTGTAATTTTAGTTATTATTTTTTGTATTGGTTTTCTTGTTTGTGTTTTTATCGAGGATT
>JBGUYI010000020.1:0-6706 GCA_045118635.1 Acetivibrionales bacterium | reverse complement strand
AATTGTAAATATGTACCCACCGCCTACGCTTTTTCAAGCTTAGAGGCGGGGGACATCTCCGACTGAGTTATAAATATGTACCCACCGCTTACGCTTTTTCAAGCTTAGAGGCGGGGGACATCTCTGTACTTACGTTATAATGTTTTTCCTAAAGTATTGTTATGAAACAAGGAAATATTTTCAATATCAGCAATGCTTATTTTACTGGACGGAGTTGAATTTTTTGAATTAGTATCAGTCAAAGTATCATTATTTAATGTATTTGTTGTAAGTTCAGACAGATCAGACGGATTAGTATAATTTGTAGTATTTGTTGTAATGCTAGTTGGAGTATAATTTAGTGTATTTGTTGTAACGCTAGTTGGCATATAATTTAGTGTATTTGATGTAATACTAGTTGGAGTATAATTTAGTGTATTTGTTGTAACATTAGCTGGTGTATAATTTAGTGTATTTGTATCAATATTGGTTTGAGTGGTGATATAATTTACTGTGTTTGTAGGAATAATTGATTGAGTATTATTATTTACAGAAATATCAGTATTTATCTGTGCCGGAATGTACGGAGTTAACGTAGTATTTATTGTATAATTGCCAGATAATAAATTTGATATCATAGTATAACCTTTAAATTTTGAAATATCTAAAGGAGTACTGCCATCCGCATCTTTTGCAAGTGAGTTTGCATTATATGATAATAATAATTTGCATAAATTATAATTTCCACTATTTGCTGCAAAATGTAAAGGTGATCGTTTAAAAATATCGCTAGCGTTAACATAGGCAGTTAAAAGATTTGTCATATTGGGATAATTAGATTTAGTTAAAATAAAATTGGACAAAATATCACTAGCAATAGAATAATTACCATTTTTGCATGCATAAAGAAGAGGAGTAAAATTGATATTGTCAAAGATATCAACCTTAGCCCCATTTTGAATTAATAATTTAACAATAGCATGGTTATCATTCAAACAGGCATAGTGCAGAGGAGTTGATAAATGTTTGTCAGGTATATTAGGATCAGTACGTGTGGTAAATAAAACATTTATTGCAGCTAAATTTTCGAATATACACGCCATGTGCAAAGGAGTTTTACCGTAACAATCTTGAAGATTACTATTAGCACCATTATTTATTAAAAAAGTTATTACATCATGGCTTCCGGACAAACAAGCTTGATGAAGAGGCGTTGAACCAAATCTATTTTGTAAGTTTATGATAGCTCCATTTTGTATAAGGACATTCATTAGAGGAATATTACAATTGTAAGCTGACCAATGAAGAGGGGTTGAAAAAGTATTATCTAATGAATTGATATTATCGAATTTATTAATTAAAAAATATGCCATATCTACAACATTATATTTACAAGCAAATGATAAAAGTGTTAAACCAGAAGTATTTTTCAAAGTCATAATATTAATGTTTCCATTTAAAGCGTTTTGTACATAATTTAGATTAAAATTTTCTTTTTTCAATAGTTTTAGTATTTGAGGATTATAACCACTCAAATTAAAAGTTTCATTTTTTTGAATATTATACATATAATTACCTTCTTTCATAAATATATAACTAAAAGAATATTATATATTTTAAAAAAAAATATGTCAAATAGAATTGACATCAAATGGAAAATAATGTATAGTAAAATACATTGAGGAGAAGTTTTTTATGGAGGAATGAATGTATGAGTAAGCAGATATGGAAACCATCAACACTATTAAATCCAGTACCAGTTGTTTTGGTGACGTGTTCAGATGAGCAAGGGAATAATAATGTATTTACAGTAGCGTGGGCAGGTACTATAAATTCAAAACCACCCATGTTGTCAATTTCAGTAAGAAAATCTAGATATTCTTATCAAATGATAAAGGAAACAGGAGAATTTATTGTAAATTTAGTTACCGAAAATTTGGCGTTTGCTGCAGATTATTGTGGTGTAAAATCTGGCAAAGATATAAATAAATTTATGGAGGCAAAGCTTGATATAGGTAAAGCATCAGTTGTAAAAGCTCCAATAATAAATAATAGCCCTGTAAATTTAGAATGTAAAGTAGAAAAAATAATAGAATTTGGTTCACATGATATGTTTATAGCAAAAGTTGTAGCATGTCAAGTAGATGACGAATTAGTAGATGATCAAGGTAAACTTAATTTAGAAAAAGCCAAACTTATATGTTATTCGCACGGTGAATATTGGAGCTTATCTAGATCATTAGGATACTTTGGATATTCAGTTACAAAAAAAGCTAAGAGGAATATACAAAAAAAATAGAAATATATTGTATATAGGAAAAATGAATTTAAAGGACCACTTTTAATTAGTGGTCTCTAAAACTTAAAATTATGAAAAATAAAAATGTAAAGAAAATTTTAAATGAGGTATTTGGAAGTTCTGATTTTTATAGGGATATGTCTTTTTTAATTCCACAAATTTTAAATTATTACGATGTTTTAGATAATGCTCAATCTATTATTCCATATGCAACAGTGGGAATTATATTTGATGGTACTAAGCTTGTAAAAAATGTAGCCGATATAATAAATAACAAGGATAATATAAAGAAGCTAAATAAAATAAAGAGAAGTTTCGATAGTGAAGTTAGTCTTGTTGAGGCAATGGAAGAGATAGAAAAGAAAAATAGAAATAGAGTCTTTAAAGAAGTAACTTTAAGTTTTATTAGTTCAATAGGTGATATTTTATGTTTTGTATTTTTAACATGGATTTATGGTGAAACTGTTAAAGTATTTGCACAAGTGGTAGATGTTTGCATAAAGTTCATAAATCATTTGAAACAAAAAGGTAGAAATAATGCTAAAAGAAAAGGAGGATTTTATGCTAAAATTTTTGATATGGAAAAGTCTACTGACAATAAAATTAATAAGAAACGTGAAATTATGAGATTGCTAGATAATGAATTTTTAGATTACTTAAATATATTAGATTATAATTTAAAAAATAAAATGTTGAAAAAGTTAAATTTATATGTTAAAATCTTAAATAGAGACAGGAGAAGTTTTGGTGTAAAGAAAGAATGGAATGAATTTTTAACTAAGTGTTTAAGAGATTATGGTAGTAGTAGTGTAAGAATAGAGACAGAAGTTTTTGGTGGTGGCAACGTTCCCTTCATCGAACCATTTGTTGATGTATGGCAGTTTCAGCGTTTTTTACTTATGTTGGAATTTACTAACGAAATCAAGAGATCTATCAACAATATTTCAGACGGATATACACTAAAAGAAAGGCTTATGGATATAAAAGAAGACTTAGAATGTGACAAGGTTGTAGCAGTGCCGCATGAACTTGAGCTTGTCAAATTTTTAATAGATCATAATAATAAAAAACTTGAGAATTTGACATATTTTATTATGATTCTAGGCAGTAGTATAGTAGGAGAGGCTGGAGAGTTTGCTGCTTATTTTAAGGATACAGTATTTGAAGTAGTAGGGCTTTTTATAAAATTTTCAGGCGTAGTATTAAAAAAAGGTTTATGCGTGAATGAGGAATTTTATAGCAAGAGGAAAACAAAAAAAATAGAGAATCACGCAAAGAGTATACTAAGTATTGTAGAAATTGTAGAAAGCTTGAGCTTAGACTGCCAGAAGTTTTGCCAGTATATGGGAAGACTTAAAGTTTACATTAAAGAAATTGATATAAAATGGAGTGATATTGCAAGAGAGAATGATACAAAATTACGTGAGGACATTTTAATAAGTGCACTTATTAATTAAATAGATTATGGTTAGGTGAATAGTAAGTAAGGAGGAAAGATATGAGTGAGTATGATATTTTTGATATAATAGGACCTATAATGATAGGACCTTCTAGTTCGCATACAGCAGGTGCTAATAAAATAGGGTATTTAGCCAAAAATATAGTAGGAGAAGATATAAAGGAAGTAAAATTTGGGTTACATGGTTCTTTTGCAAAGACGTATAAAGGGCATGGAACAGATAGAGCTTTGCTTGCTGGAATCATGGGGATGTTATCAGATGACGAGAGAATAAGAAATGCTTTTATTATAGCAGATCAAGTGGGTATTAAATATTCATTTAAAGAAATAGAACTAGAAGGTGTGCATCCTAATACAGTGAAAATGGACATAACAGGAGTGTCAGGGAACACTTGGGAAATAGTGGGCTCATCAATAGGAGCAGGAAAGATAAAGATAATAGAAATAAATGGTATGAAAATGGAATTTGATGGAGAGTATTATACATTACTTACTGTTCATAGAGATTTACCAGGTATTATAGCGTATATAACTAATATTTTGGCTAAAAATAATGTAAATATAGCTTTTATGAAGCTTTACAGAGAAGAAAAAGACAAAAATGCCATGTTGATTGTAGAAGCAGACCAGGATATACCAGATGGAGTTGTGAAGAAAGTAAAAGAAAATGAAAATGTTTTAAGCGTAAAAGTGCTTAGAGCACTAAAATAAATATATTAGGTAGGTGGGTGTTATGGAAATTATAAAAGAAGGAAACGATATAATAAGAATATGTAGAGAAAAAAAGATAACAATAGCTGAATTGGCATTGAGATATGAAATGGAAAAGTCAGGTAAGACTAGAGAAGAAATTATAGAATATATGTCTAATTGTTTAGATGTAATGAAAAGCAGTGTAAAAAAAGCTCTTGATGATAATGGCTATGAGATCAGAGGAAAAATAATAGGTGGACAAGCAAAAACCATGTGGCAAAGATGTAAAAAAGGAAAAACTGCATGTGGCGATACTATGGCTAAGGCTGTAAGTTATGCATTATCTACAATGGAAGTAAATGCTAGTATGGGAAAAATTGTTGCTGCTCCAACAGCAGGTTCTTGTGGTGTAATTCCAGCTGTGTTACTTAGTATAAAAGATACTTATGAATTAGATGATGATAAATTGATAGAAGGATTATTAGTAGCAAGTTTTATAGGAATGACAATAGCACAAAATGCGACTTTATCAGGAGCTGAAGGAGGATGTCAAGCTGAGATAGGTTCGGCTAGTGCGATGGCTGCTGGGGCTGTTGTGTCAGTACTTGGCGGGACACCAGAAATGAGTTTTGATGCAGGTGCAATGGCGTTAAAAAATTTGATGGGATTGGTGTGTGATCCTATAGCAGGATTAGTAGAATCACCATGTAGCAAGAGGAACGCTATAGGTACAGCTAATGCTCTTATTTGTGCAGATATGGCATTGTCTGGAATAAAGTGTGTGGTACCATTTGACGAAGTTGTTGTGGCAATGAAAAAAGTGGGAAATCAATTACCTTGTGAATTGAGAGAAACAGCACTTGGAGGAGTTGCAGTTACACCAACAGCCCTAAAAATTACAAAAAGAATATTTGGAAACAAATAGTAAAAAAACCCAATAGAATATAAATATGTATATAAGGGTAACATAAAAATGATTTTATTAAGTTAAGATCGTTTTTATTTTTTTTATTTTAAAAGGATTGATAAAATTGAGAAATAGAATAGCCCTAGTTATATTTATTGTTATATTTTGTATTTATGCTAAAAATTATAATAAGAAAGAAAACATTATTTTAACAAATACATTACCAAAGAAGAAAGTAGTTGTTAGTGGGGAGGCCGTTGGAGTTAAATTAAAATTAAATGGTGTAATGATTTTAAACATAATGGAAGTTTTAAATGAAGAAGGTGAGATAGAATATCCACTAAAGAGAAGTGGAATAAGGGTAGGAGATATAATAACAGAGTTTAACAATAAAAAAATTCGCAATGTAGATGATTTGTTATCGAGTATTTCAAAGAGTAAAGGAAAAGAATTTTCATTAATGTTAAAAAGAAGAGGTAAAAAATTTAAGAGAAAATTAAAAGCAATAAAAAGTTATGAAGATAATGAATATCATTTAGGGATATGGGTAAGAGATAGCATAAAAGGGATAGGTACAGTCACATTTTATGATTCGAGCACAGGATATTTTGGAGCTTTAGGGCATGGTATAACCGACTTAGATACAAAAGAAATTTTTAATTCAAAAGGAGAAATATTAAAATCTAGTATATTAGCAGTGAAAAAAGGAAAAGTAGGAGTGCCTGGAGAACTAAAGGGTATTTTTGTATCTAAGGATAAAAATTTTGGAAGTATACTTAAAAATACAAATGATGGTATATATGGTGTTTTGAAAAAAGAAAGCATGAAAAATCTTGGAAAAAAAGAATATGAAGTTGCACCAAAAGAAAGTATAGTTTGTGGAAAAGCAAGTATAATAACAAATGTGTTAGATAATACGGCTAAAGAATATGATATAAAAATATTAAAAGTGCACAAAAGTAATAAAAAAGGGATGCACATAAAAGTTACAGATAAAAGATTGATAAAATCTACAGGAGGTATAGTGCAAGGAATGTCTGGATGTCCTATTTTGCAAAATGGAAAAATTATAGGTGCAGTAACGCATGTATTTGTGAATGATCCAACAAAAGGATATGGAATTTTCATAGAAAACATGTTAGACAAAATTGCAAGCTGATAGTATTTGGCCCCCACCATAATTGTCACCATTAAGAGGTGGGGGATATATTTAGTTAGTCAAGATTTTCGAGATCAATTTTGCAAGTTGGATGTGCAGGTCAATACGAGCTTGCGAGTATTGCTGCGCCGGATTTGTGTACCCGGCAGGGTACAACTTACCATTCAAATCCGTGTGCATCCTAAAGGACGCGTTATAATTTACGTCGGA
>JBGUYI010000019.1:0-30596 GCA_045118635.1 Acetivibrionales bacterium | reverse complement strand
CGTGGATGCACACGGATTTGAATGGTAAGTTGTACCCGTAGGGTACACAAATCCGGCGCAGCAATACTCGCAAGCTCGTATTGACCTCAGTTCCGGTTAGCAAGATTTAGCTCGAAAATCTTGGCTGGCTCTAGTGGAATTGTTGTATCACCTAACTTGTATCAACTTAATTTTTTTAGGTTGATACATTTTTTTATTATCTATTTGATTTGAATAAAAAGTCTTATTTGGCAAATAATAATTAAAAAGAATAAAGAAGAGGTGTTTTTTGAATGAAGTCTGTTATCATGGCAGGAGGAGAAGGAAAAAGATTACGACCATTAACTTGTGATAGACCAAAACCTATGGTGTATGTTGCCAATAGACCTATAATGGAGCATATTATAAATTTATTAAATAAACATAACATCCAGGATATTGCTGTAACATTGCAATACATGCCAGAAATTATAAAAAGTTATTTTGAAAGTGGAGACAAATTTGGAGTAAATTTAAAATATTATATAGAAGAAGAACCACTAGGGACGGCAGGAAGTGTTAAGAATGTACAGGATTTTTTAGATGAAACATTTATTGTTATAAGTGGTGATGTTTTAACTGATATAGATATTAGTAAAGCTTTAGATTTTCACAAAAGTAAAGGCTCTATTGCTACTATTATACTAAAAAATGTGGAAATACCATTAGAATATGGAGTTGTTGTAACAGATGAGGACGGAAGGATACAAAATTTTTTAGAAAAACCTAATTGGAGAGAGGTTTTTAGTGATACTGTCAACACAGGTATTTATATATTAGAACCGGATATTTTTAATTATATAGATGACGGATGTTTTTTAGACTTTGGTAAAGATATTTTCCCTAAACTTTTAGAACAAAACATACCATTATATGGTTATGTGACAAAAGATTATTGGTGTGATATAGGAGATTTAACATCATACAGACATGCGCATAAAGATATTTTAAACCGAAATGTTTCTGTAAAAATATCTGGCAATGAAATTGCTCCTAATGTTTGGGTTGGTGAAAACGTAGAAATAAATAAAAATAGTACAATAAAGTCACCATGCATAATAGGGAATAATGTAAAAATAAATAGTGGTGTTGTAATTGGAGAACATACTGTTTTAGGAGATTACAATTTCATCGGTAAAAATTCTACAATAAAACAATCTGTAGTGTGGAACAGTACTATATTAAGTAATAACGTAAGTTTAAGAGGATGTGTTATCGCAAATAATACTCAACTAAATAATAATGTTTCAATATATGAAGGGAGTATTATTGGTAATAATTGTGAAATTTTAGAATATGCAATAATAAAACCAGACATAAAAGTATGGCCCAATAAGAAAATAGATAGTTCTAGTATTCTTAGTGAGCATTTGATATGGGGAACAAAGTATACAAAAAATATTTTTGGCAATAGAGGGATTAATTTAAAACCAACACCTGAAAATATGACAAAAATAGGGCTGTCTTTTGGTAGCCTTACAGGTGGTAAAGGAAAAATAGGGATAGCTAGTAACAATAGTGATATTTCAAAATTATTAAAGATGGCATTTTCATCAGGAGTAATATCAACAGGTACAGAAGTCTTTGATTTTGGGGATATTTTAAAACCAATGCTAAGATTAGCAATCAGATTTTATAAATTAGATGGTGGTATTTATATAAAAGATGTTGATAAAAGTACCACTAATATAGAGATTTTCAATCAAGATGGATGTAATATAGAAACCAATTTTGAAAGAAAAATCGAAAATATATATAATCAAGAAGAATTTTTAAGGTGTGATTGTGATGTTATAAAACCAATTGTGAAAATAAATGATTACTCAATGTTTTATGTGATGGACATTATAAATAATATAAAAATAACTGATGCATGTTTTAACATTGCAGTAAATACAAGTTCAGATATGGTTAGAAAAGTATTATCAAAAATTTTTAGTTATATGAAATGTAATGTGCGCTTTATAGATATCAAAAATTTGGAAGAATATGCTGAATACAAACAAAATGTATTTCCTTCATTTGTAAGAGTTGGAAAGTTTGATTTGGGTTTTGAAATAGAAGATACAGGAGAAAATTTAAAAGTAGTTGATAGCAGAGGACGCGTAATAGATAAAGATAAATATCAAATTTTAGTTATACTAATGCAATTAATAAAGGGCACAAAAACAGTCATTGCACCAAATACTGTAAGCAGTGTTGTTGATGAAATGGCAAAAAAATATGGTGGAAAAATAAAAAGAAGTAAAAGCTCGGTTAGTGCATTGATGAAAGAAATGTACCAAAAAGATGATCCAGAACTTTTGAATCAATTTGGTATGTATTTTGATGCCGTATTTGCAATTATAAATATTTTAGAATTTATGAAACAAAACAATTACACATCAGATTTTTTGTATGATATAATTCCTCAATTTTATATGAATGAAATAGAAGTAGAATGTGATAAAAAGGATAAAGGTAAAATTATAAAGGAATTGATAAAAGACAATAAAGATGGCAATTTAGAAACAAAAGAAGGCGTAAAAATATACACTAAAGAAGGCTGGGTTTTGATATTACCTAGTATTGAAAAATCATCAATTGGAATAATAAGTGAAGGATTTAACAGTGAAGTTGCAAAAGAAATATGTGTTGAGTTTGAAAATAAAGTAAAAAAAATAATAAATAACTAAACTACCAATATTTTTTTAACATAAGATTAGTTTTTTGTGACAATAATATATAACGGAGGTGAAAAATTAATGCAGTTTAAAAAATCAATTTTAGGTATTTCATTAATAGCAATGAGTATAGGATTAATTGGTTGTGGAAATTCAAATGATACAACAAGTGAATTGCCACAAAATAGACAGATATCAAGAAATATGACAAATGGTAGATATCAAGCAACAAAAAGAGGTTCAGTTAGAAATAGTCTTATGGGCAATGAAAGAGGAGAATTATTAAACTCAGAAAATTCATATAATAATTCAAATATGGGATATAATAATAATTCAAACATGGGATATAATAATAACGATTTAGCTAGGATGGAAAAAATACAACAACAATTAAATAGATTAACAGGATATAATGATGCAACTTGTGTAGTTAATGGAAATACTGCTATAGTTGGATGTAGTAACAATAATAGATATTCAAAAAATGAAATAGTTGATATAGTAAAAAAATGTGATCCTAGTATAAATAGATGTGAAGTAATAACCACTAAAAATGGTGCTGATAGAATAAGTAAAATGGCAGAAGATATAAGAAAAGGAAATATAGGTTCAACTATATCACAAGATTTTAGAAAAATGTTGAATGACATTGTAGGATATTAATAATAGAAAATGATATAACGTAGGTACAGAGATGTTCCCTGCATCTAAGCTTTTTAAGCGTAGATTGACAAAATTAATAATAGAAAACCTCTTTATCTGAAAAAAATATATACCGACATATATTTTACAATACTTTTGGATAAGGAGGTTTTTCACTTTATGCGTAAATATTTTATTATAATCTTCGTTATAGCAATTTTTAGTAAACCAGTTTTCGCAGCTGAATCATGTATTTTTTCGGGAGTTTTGGCAATTGAAGAAGAAAAAGAATTTTTTGAAGAAATTATTAGAGATATAAAAAGAGATAGTGTTTATCTAAAAGAGATGCAAGAAGATGATGTTACTTCGAAAATAGAAAAAATAGATGACGTAAATATAAAGGGTATGACATATAAAAATGCTATAGTTTGCAGTGAAGATACCACAATTACATATAGTTTGTATAAAAAATATAAATGTTTTACGTCATATGTTAGTGTATGTGATGATGTGCCTCCTTTGTTAGTAGATGAAAATATAAATGGTGTCAATTTGAAAATGAGAAAGCCTTTAGGAAGGGTTCAATTTAGCGTTTTTGTAGATGATGTTCTTATGTATTTTAGTAGCGTTATGAATTCTGATTCATTACCAGAATACGTTGATATTAATGTGGAAAATAAAGAGAAGCTAGTCATAGTTATAAAAAATATGGATGAGAATTATGTAAAGGCTTCATTATTAGAGTCAACACTATATCAAAATAATATTTTGCACAAACCACAAAATATAGAATATAAAAGAGAAGATGGGACCTTTTTGTATTGTAACAATCCTGAGTCAATAAAATATAAAGACACGCTAAATAATAATAAAATAATATATGAAGAAAAGAATTTGATTGGCAAAAATTGTCTCTTTGCAGAACAAAATAATAGTACAGGTGATGATATGTACTATGCTGTATTACTTAAAAATAATACAAATGATGAGGCCATAGTTAATATTTATAATAAAGGTTTGTCGCTAAATGGATGGACAGGACTAAATGAGAATGAAAATTGTTGGCGAAATTTTTCTAATGATATACATGATACATTGACTGTTTTGCCAAATCAAGCAGTTTGGTTGTTAGAGCCAATAAAAGTATCACAATATAATCAATATACAGGAAGTGGAGTTGTTAATTTGGCGATAAAATTTAGTACTGATACATGTTTAGACTTAAAAATTGTGGCATTTAATGAAAACTTTGATATAAATTCGCCAAATGATATTAACGGGGAGTATGAAGGATTTATAACAGACCATACATATTTGTGGGGTGAAGCTCGTAATTATAAAGGGAAAACCTCTAATTATCCAAAACAAGAATGCACATTAGAGTGGGAAATAGATGATAATACAAAAACAGGATATTTGCCCGTAAGCTATAATAACATAAATAGAGCAGGCTTTATCACGCATATAACCAAAAACAAACATACATCAGCATTAGAAAAAGATATGTATGAATTTTTTGAGCCTAATAGATTATGCTTTTGCTATAATAATCAAGATTATTCGACTATGATAGCAAACTTGGGGAATTGGGCAATTACTTATAAAGAAACTATCAAAATAAAAAATAGAGGGAATAAGGCAAGAAGTGTAGATATAATATTAAGAAATGCATTTTTAAATAGTGGAGTAATATTGATATCAAAGAATGGAGATGTTATAAAATCATATAACCAAGATATGCAAGTAGTTAAAACATTGGATTTGGCACCTAATGAAACAACAAGCTATGTATTGGAATACATTCTTCCAGCATGTAGTGTTGGTGGTCTAGCTCATTATATAAAATTAATTTGACATACTTAAAAGGATGTGTTAGCATGTAGTTGACGCACAAACAGAGGGGTGAGGATTTAAATGAAAAATTCAAAAGACACTAATAAAAGTACTAGTAAAGAAAGATTTTTGAATATGTTATTTTCTGTGTTAACAAAAACGCCATTAGGGATTATCCTGATTTTTGTTTGTGTTTTGGCTGGTATTTGTTTGGATATTTTGTTTAAACTGGCAGTTATTAAGACTGTTTTTAATTAATTAAAAAGGTGCAAGAAAGAAGGGACGTTTGTATGAAAGAATTGAAAAACATTAATAGTGTCACTATTAGTGAAAAGATTATGGCTATATTTTTTTACATATGGCTACAACCAGTGGTCTGTATTTTATTTTTGATTAATTGTTATATTAAAAGAGGTGTAACAAGTTTTATTGTGGCTATGGCGATATATCTTGTAGTATTTATTGGAATAGTGCTTTATAAATGGTCCAAAAAGAGTGCTTTTTTAGGATTTCATCAAAAGAATGCACTAAAAGATAGTAATGCGTATGGATTCTGGACTGGAGTTTTATGCTTTATTCCTTTTGTAATAGTTTTTTTTGCAGGACATTTAGGTTATCGTGGATATTTTTGTAATTTAGCAAATTTATGTAAGACTAGTTTATTCATAATTATTTTGCTTGATATTATTTTTCTAATTAAAAATATTGTACCTGCTATAAGAGGTACAATATGTGAACAACAAAAATTAAGCTAGTAAAATAATAAAGAGAGTGCAAAGAATAAATTTGCAACTCTCTTTTTTGTTGTTCAAAAAACCTTATTCATAATAACCCTAATTTTTGAATATAAATTAAGTAACACCAAAAGAAAGGGAAACATTTATGAATAAGAAAATTTTAATATGTATGAATTTAGTTGTATTTGCACTTTTGATTATAGTATCTAATAAAAATAAATTAGCAAATATAAAAGAATGTGAATATGCAGAGGTTTTTGGCCAAGAAATAACAGGGAATCTAACAAATCAAAATAATTTTGATATAGTTTTAAATGATAAAAATAAAGAAACAATTGGTTGGGGGATAAGAAGAAATAAAGACCATAACACGCCATTTGCTGATAATACAGAACTACTAAAAAAATATAATAGTTATTATGTCGGAGATACAAATAAGAAAAAAATTTATTTAACATTTGATGAAGGCTATGAAAATGGTTATACAGGTAAAATATTAGATGTATTAAAAATGGAAAAAGTAAAAGCTGTATTTTTTATAACTGGACCATATCTAAAAGATCATGTTGAGCTGGTTGAAAGAATGATAAAAGAAGGGCATTCAGTTGGCAATCATACAGTAAATCATCCAAGTTTACCGAGTGTTGATGATAATAGAATAAGGGCTGAGATAAAAGAATTGGATTCTAGGTTTTTTGAAAAGTTTAATCAACATATGATATTTTTTAGGGCGCCTAAAGGAGAGTACAGCGAAAGGACTTTAAAAATAACAAACGATATGGGATATATTAATTTGTTTTGGAGTCTAGCATATGATGATTGGTATAGAGATAAGGTGAGGGGAAAAGAATATGCACATAAAATAGTTACAGAAAATTTTCACAATGGGGCAATAATATTATTACATGCAGTTTCAAAGGATAATGCAGATGCATTACCATATATAATAAAGACTGCAAGAGATTTAGGTTATGAATTTGGTGATTGCAAGTTAGATTTTGTAAAATAAAATTTAGAGAGGATATTATGAAGGCTTTAGAAAAGCTAAATAAATTTTTGGAATTACCAGAAGAAATAGTTTATGATGTACCTAAAATAACTATTGTAGGAAAACTTATATCAATAGAAAATTATAAATATATAATAATGTTTGAAAGAACGGGATTATCAATAAATACGAATATAGGTATTCTAAAAATAGATGGAAAAGATTTTGAAATAATAGAAATAACTAAAGAAGAAATTTTAGTAAATGGTATAATATCGAAATTAGAGTTTTTTAAATAGAGCTTAGTGAGGTTAATATTAAATATGCAATCTTTTAAGATATGGATTTTATTTAAAGGATATGTTATTATAAGAGTTGATGGAGCTAATATTGAAAGATTTATCAATATATGCGTACATAAAGAGCTTACGTTACTTGACGTTAAAAGGAAAGACGGTTTTGTAATTTTGAAGATGCCAGCCCATGGCTTTAAGTTTACGAGATTAATTGCCAAAAAGACTGGTTGTAAGGTAAAGATTTTAGAAAAGAAGGGGTTTTCTTTCTTTTTTAAAAAGTATAAAAAGAGAAAATCGTTTGCAATTGGTATTATGGTGTTTTTGACTACTTTTGCTTTACTTTGGTCTTATATTTGGGAAATAGAATTAACAGGTGATAGTTGTCTTAAAAGAAATGATATTGTAAAATATCTAGGTAAGAATAATATAAGGATTGGTAGTGTAAAGTATTTTTTAGACACAAAAAAAATTGAAGATGATTTTATTTTGAATTTTAAAAATTTAGCTTGGGTTGATGTTAAAATCAAAGGTACAAAGCTTGTTATAGATGTAGTAGATAGAAAGAAGGTGCCAGATATTATTAATAAGAATTTACCATGTGACATTGTCGCAAAAAAAGATGGAATAATAGAAGAAGTTTTAGTAAAAAATGGCGTGGAAGTTGTAAAAGTGGGAGATGTAGTTTTAAAAGGAGATATTTTAATTTCAGGAATAATTGATTTAGAGTTCTTTGAAACTAAGATGGTGCACGCCATAGGAAATGTTAAGGCAAGGACTAGTTATGAAAAAGTAGAGGAAGTGAATTTATTAAAGGTTAAGAAAAATTATACAGGCCGTACCTCAAGTAGGTATATAGTCGAATTTTTAAATAAGGATTTATTTAAATTGAAATTTGGAGAAGAGTATAATAATTATGATAAAATAGATAGTGTAATGAATTTCAAATTATTTAAAAATTTCGTTATACCTCTTAAAATAAAAAAAGAGAAGAGGTCATATTACTATAAGAATCAAGAAGTATTGAGTATGGACATTGCAAAGAAAGAAGCATTTAATAAGGCTTTAAGTGGTATATTAAAAGGACTTAGCAAAGATGCTAGTATAATAAAACAAAATGTTGACTATTTTGAAAGAGATGGTAAGATATTCGTTAAGGTTATTGTAGAAACATGTGAGGATATAGGGATAGAAAAGGCAATAGAATAATTTTTTTGGAGGAAAATTTAGATGGAGAAAAGTACCATACATAAGATAAAAGCATGTGCAAAAAATCAAACAATACAAAAATATGCAGTAGTGCTATTTACATTGTTTGTATCATTTTGTGTTGTTTTTAGTGGAGCTATGCCTAAAAAATATAAGGTAAATTTAGGAGATGTGTCAGAATATGATATAACAGCACCTAGAGAAATACAAAATTCAGTAAAAACTAAGGAAAATAGAGAACTTGCATATAAAAAAGAATTGCCAGATATGAAAGAGGACACTGCCACATCTATAGAAGTAATAAGAAAAATAGATGAGTTTTTGACTATAATAAAAAATGAACGTAATTTATCAAAACCTAATTTAGAAAGAGTTTTGGGTAAGTTAAAGAGAAGTAATGTTTCTATAATTGATAAAGAATATGTCAATTTTTTGTTGTGCGAAATAAAAAATAGCCAGTTTAATGATTTTGAGCATCATCTTAAATTATTAATTGCGGACACAATGAAAGAAGATATAACAAATGAAAATTTAAAAGAGTTTGTTTTGAAAGCTCAAATGCAGATTCAGAAGTTTAATATTAGTACAGGTTTAAAGAATATAGGTAGTATGGTAGTAGAAAATGTGTTAAGGCCAAACAGAATAATAAATGAAGAGGCTACTCAAAAAAAGAGAGAAAGTGCATATAATGATCCTAAGAATATAGAGATTATAGAAAAAGGCCAAAGAATATTAAGTGTAGGGGATATAGTAACAAAAGATAAACTTTATGTATTAGAAGATTTAAATATGCTAGAAACAAAAGATAAAGTAGACTATAGGCTTATGATTGGTATATTTACCATGCTATCCTTTCTTACTTTAATTTTGGTTGTTTATGTGAAAACTTATTGTGAGAATTTATTAGAAAAGCTAAGTGAAATTATTATGGTTTCATTTATAATCATAACCGAATTAATAATTGCAAGGTTAGTTGGAAATTATGAAGTTCTTTTAATACCAGTGTTTTTTGCAGGCATTGTTATATCCATTTTATCAGATTTAGGACTAGCATTATTAGTGAATTTGGTTTTAGCTGTATCTATATCTTTTATAGATAAAGGAAATTTGGAATATATGTATATGATGATAGTTAGCGGCTCACTTGTATGCTTTTTTAGCAAGAAAGCAAATCAAAGGAATAGATTAACTGCGGTCGGTATATATGCTAGTATTATCAATGTGTTTGTGGTTTTATCTATTAGTATGATAAATAGAGTTAGCTTTTCAGACTGTATTGTAGATTGTATATACGCGTTTTTAAATGGTATAATTTCTATAATATTGACCATAGGTATGCTGCCGTTTTTAGAAACAGTATTTAATATAATAACACCAATGAGATTATTAGAGCTTTCCAATCCAGATCAACCTTTGCTAAAGAGATTGTTATTAGAAGCACCTGGAACATATCATCATAGTTTGATGGTTGGGAATCTTGCAGAAGAGGCAACACATGCAATAGGTGGTAATCCATTACTTGCAAGGGTGGGAGCATATTATCATGATATAGGGAAATTAAAAAGACCTAATTTTTTCATGGAAAATCAATCGAGTGAAAATCCTCACGATAAGATGCTACCAAATCTTAGTGCACTAGTGATAACATCACATACAGAGGATGGAGCAAAGCTTGCCAAAAAATATAAATTACCAGTTCCTATAATAAACTTAATAGTAGAACATCATGGAACTACGAAATTAGTGTATTTTTATCATAAAGCTAAGAAAATGGAAAAAGAGGAAGTAAAGGAAGAGAATTTTAGATATAAAGGACCAAAACCATCTACAAAAGAGGCAGCAGTTGTTATGTTGGCTGATTCAGTAGAGGCTGCTGTAAGATCTATGACTGATAAGACTGAAGGAAAGATAGAGGGTTATATAAGAAAAATAATAAAGGACAAGTTAAACGATGGTCAATTTGACCTTTGTAATCTTACTTTAAAGGACATGAATAATATTGCGAAAGCTTTTATGCGTGTTCTTAGTGGATATTTTCACGAAAGAGAAGAATATCCAAAACAGGATAGTGATAAGATTTTACCCAAATATATGGTGGAAAATATTGAAGGAGAAGGAGTTTTTAATGAAAGTCTTAATTGATGATTTGCAAGATAAAATAAAAATAGATGATAAGCTTAAAGAACTTATAAATAATGCTGTATGCTTGTGTTTAGAGAATGAGAATGTTACAATTGATTCTGAGGTTTCTATTTATTTTGTGGACAACCAAGAAATTCGTAAGATAAATAAAGAACAGCGTGGAATAGATAAAGAAACTGATGTTTTAACATTTCCTATAGTTAATTTTTATAAAGGAAAGATAAATGTAGAGCCAGGGGATATAGACATGGAGAATGGGTTACTTATTTTAGGTGACATAGTAGTTTCTTTAGAAAAGGCAGAAAGTCAAAGAATATTGTATGGACATTCCATAGAAAGAGAAATATTATTTCTTATAACGCATGGTATTTATCATATTTTAGGATATGATCATTTAGATGAAGAGACTGAGCAGGAAATGATTTGTAAACAAGAGGATGTGCTTAGTAAATTGAATCTAAAAAGAGAAGTTTAAAGGAGGTAAAATAATGATGAAGAATGAAGAGTTATTGAAAATTGCCATTGAGGCAAAAGAAAAATCCTATTCACCTTATTCTAAATTTAGAGTAGGAGCAGCTCTTTTGGGGAAAAATGGAGAAGTATATACAGGAACTAATGTAGAAAATGCGTCATTTGGAGTCACAAATTGTGCAGAAAGGACAGCAATTTTTAAGGCGGTTTCTTATGGTATAAGAGAGTTTGAAAAAATTGCGATATCAGTAGACAGTGAGAATATAGGTTATCCTTGTGGATTGTGTTTGCAGGTTATGGCTGAATTTTGTGATGATAATTTTAAAATAATAGTATCAAATAAGTTTGGTGAGTTTAAAGAAGTGAAGTTAAAATATTTGTTACCAAGTGCATTTAGAAAAAAAGAGTTGGATAGTTTTATAGGAGGATAAGCAATATGAAATCAGGTTTTGTATCAATAATAGGTAAGCCAAATGCTGGGAAATCGACTTTATTAAATCGGCTTACAGGAGAAAAGGTGGCGATAATTTCAAATAAGCCGCAGACAACAAGAAATGTGATAAGGACAATACTTACAGATAAAGAAAGTCAAATAATATTTATGGATACTCCAGGTATACATAAACCAAAGACAAAATTAGGAGAGTATATGATAGATGAAGTTAATAATTCTCTTAGTAATGTTGATGTCATAGTTTATTTGGTTGACGCTAGTAAGAAAAACGTAGGTCAAAATGATCAAGATATAATAGATAAATTGGCAGTATCAAAAAAACCTGTAATTTTGGGTTTAAATAAGATTGATATTTTAGATAAAATACAACTGTTGCCAATGATAGATAAATATAAAGATAGAATGGAGTTTTGTGGGATATATCCTATATCAGCGAAAGAAGGTGATGGTGCAAACGATATATTAGCCAAAATTAAAGAATTGTTGCCAGAAGGTCCTTTGTATTATCCTGAGGATTCATTAACAGATATGCCAGAAAAGGTAATAGCATCTGAAATTATAAGAGAAAAAATGCTAGAATTGTTGCAAGATGAAGTACCTCATGGTATTGGAGTTGAAATTATAAAGTTTAAAGATAGACAAGGGAAAGAAATGATAGACATAGATGCTAATGTATATTGTGAGAAGAGTTCGCATAAAGGAATTGTTATAGGTAAAAATGGTTCTATGTTAAAGAAAATAGGAACTAGAGCAAGGATTGATATAGAAAAAATGTTAGGCGTAAAAGTTAATTTGCAATTGTGGGTTAAGATAAAAGATGACTGGAGAAATAGTGATAGTATTTTAAAGATGTTAGGCTTCAAATGATTTTTTAGAATAATTTGCATGTATGTTAGAGCTTATTATTGTGCAATATAATTTTGTCGGAGAAATTTTTTACTCGTTAAGTATGAATGATGTGCACGGATTTGTATATGTAATTTTTTGCTTACATTTCACAAATCCGGCATGCAAGATTCACAAATGAGGCTTGACTATTAAAAAAGCGAGTAGTTTCCAAAGCTATAAAAAAAATAATTAGGAGGTTTTTTATATGTTAGAAGAGACAATATGGAAAACTTTTGAAATTACGGGTTCTATAGATGCATACATGTGTTATAAAGAGATAAAAGACGTATGTCAAAGTGACAATAATAAGGATGTAGAGGACTAATATGGATTTTATTAATGTAAAAGGTATAGTTACAAAAGAGGTAAATACTGGTGAAACGGACAAGTACATAGACTTGTTTACAGATAAATTAGGCAAAATTACCATATATGTTAAAGGTGCAAAAAGCAAAAAATCTTGCCTTAATAGCACACAAATTTTAAATTACTGTGATTATGTTTTATATAAAAGGATGGATAAGTATTATATATCAAGTTGTGAGTTAATAGAAAGTTTTTATCAAATAAGATGTGATGTAACGTATTTAACATATGCCACACATTTTTTAGATATAATTAATAGTGTGATTTGTGAAAATCAATCTCAAATTGCATTGCTTAGGCTTTTGTTAAATACTTTGTATATTTTATCAAAAGGGAAGAAAGATCCAAAATTTATAAATGTAGTATTTGAGTTGAGATTATTAAAAATATTAGGTTATCAACCGTATATAAAAGATTGTATAAGATGTAATAAAGATTTTGAGGTTATGTATTTTGATTTTTTACAAAGTGGTTTAATTTGCGAAAATTGTAAGATAGGAGATGCCTTTAAATTACAAAATGGGACTAAAAAAGCTTTAAATTTTATAATGAGTGTATCTAACGAAAATATTTTTAAATTTAAATTAAGTGAGTCTTGTTTAGATGAATTAGATAGATTTACTCGAATTTATTTAAAAGAGAAATTAGAGAGAGAATATAATAAACTTGATTTTTTGTCTTATATAAATTAAAATGATATTTAGATAATGATAATTGAATAAATGGTAGGGATGGAAAGGGAGTAAAGTAATTGAAAGTTGGAATGGTATCGTTAGGTTGTTCTAAGAATTTAGTGGATGGAGAAATTATGCTTGGCATGTTAAAAGATAGTGGTTGTGAGATTGTATCAGAAAAGGAAGAGGCAGATGTAATAGTAGTCAATACTTGTGCATTCATAGAAACAGCACAACAAGAAGCAGTAAATACAATATTAGAAATGGCAGCGCTTAAAAAATCAGGTTTAAAAAAGCTTGTAGTTACAGGATGTTTAGCTCAAAGGTATAAAGATGAAATAATAAAAGAGATTCCAGAGGTGGATTTAGTTTTAGGCACTTCTAATGTAGGAGATATTTTAAAGGTATTAAATGATAGCAATGAGGATAAGATTTTTTGTGGAGATTTTGTTAATGTAGATTATTTAAATAATAAGAGAGTTGTATCTACGACAAAACCTACTGCATACATAAAAATTGCAGAAGGTTGTGACAATTTTTGTACGTATTGTATAATACCTAAATTAAGGGGGAAATACATAAGTAGAAAAATAGAAGACATAGTAAAAGAAGCAGAGTTTTTGGCAAATGAAGGCTATAGTGAAATAATATTGGTAGCACAAGATGTTACTGTTTATGGTAGGGACATATATGGTCAAAAAAGTTTAGTTTCATTGATCAGGGAGATTTCAAAGATAGATGCTATAAAATGGATAAGATTATTGTATTGTTATCCAGAAGAGATAACTGATGAATTGATTGAAGAAATAAAAAATAATGATAAGCTAATTAAATATTTAGATATACCTATCCAACATGCTAGTGATAGAATATTAAAAATGATGGGTAGGAGAAGTAATAAAAAGTGTATAGAGGATGTAATACATAAAATAAGAAGTAATATTCCAGGTGTTTTGTTGAGGACATCTTTGATAGTTGGATTTCCAGGTGAAACCGATGAAGATTTTGGTGTGTTAAAAAATTTTGTAAAAGATATAAAATTTGATAGATTGGGGGTTTTTAAATATTCAAGAGAGGAAGGTACGCCTGCGTACAATTTAGGTAATCAGATAGCTGAGTCTTTAAAGCAAAGTAGATATGATGATATTATGCTTATTCAGAATGTTATATCTAGAGAAAAGAATAAAGAAAGATTAGGAGAAGTGTGTGAAACTATAGTTGAAGGTATTTCAGAGGATGGTATATTTTATGAAGGCAGGACAAAAAAAGAGGCGCCGGATATAGATGGAAAGATATATTTTACGGCTCAGGAATATTTGTCTATTGGTGATATTGTTTTAACTAAGATAATAAATACAGATGATTATGATCTAATAGGGGTGGTATTACGTGATAAAGATGAATTTGCCAAATAAGATTACGTTATCTAGAATTTTTATGGTACCGGTATTTATGTTGTTTGTTATACCTATTCCGATTCCAGTATGGATAACCGACATCAAGGTGTTAAGATTTTTAGAAAGATTTAATGATTTTATGGATGCGTATGGTGGTTACATAGCAGCCGGAATATTTATTATATTGGCAAGTACTGATGCTGTTGATGGTTATATAGCAAGAAAACACGAGATGATTACTAAAATGGGTATATTTTTAGATCCTATAGCTGATAAATTATTAGTAACAGCTGCTCTAATAGCGTTATTAGGAAGAGGAGAACTTACGGGTTGGGCGGCTATGATTATAATAGGTCGTGAATTTATAGTAACAGGTTTAAGGCTTGTTTTAGCAGGAGAGGGAGTTGTTGTTGCTGCTAGTAAGTGGGGAAAAATAAAAACAGTAAGTCAAATGGTAGCTATAGTATTGTCGCTTGTTAAGAATTATCCGTTTAATATTTGGACAGATTTTCAATTTGATTGGTGGGCAATGTTAATAGCTGTTTTGATTACAGTATATTCGTTGTATGATTATTTAAAAAAGAATATACATATTATAGTAAATAATGCAAAATAAATTAAAGAAGGTGGAAGTTATGGTCATAAATGCAATGGTTGATAGAGTTGAAAATGGCAATACATATTTTACACTAGATGATATTGGAGCTGAAATAAGCATACCAAAGGATAATAAAGATTTTGTGATTGGTGATACAGTGAAATTAATAATAACAGATAATGACGGAAAGGTTACAGTGTTGAAACAATGAATAAAAAAATTATGATTATAGACGGTAATAGTATTTTAAATAGAGCGTATTATGGAATGACGAAGCTTACAACAAAAGATGGTATTTATACGAATGCTATTTTTGGCTTTTTAAAGATAATGAAAAAATATCTAAAAGAAGAAGATCCTTCGTATTTGTGTGTGACATTTGATTTAAGGGAACCTACATTTAGGCATAAAGAATATGATGGATATAAGGCAAAAAGAAAGGGCATGGATGATGAATTAGTTATGCAAGTACCTCTTATAAAAGAAGTGTTGGATGCTATGAATATAAAGAGGTTAGAAATTCCAGGATATGAAGCAGACGATATAATTGGGAGTTTATCTAAAAAGGCAAAAGAGTCAGGCTTTGATGTTGTAATATTAACTGGTGATAGAGATGCATTGCAGTTAGTTGATGATAAAGTAAGAGTAAAAATACCTAAAACTAAAATGGGTAAAAACGAAACAGAGGAATATGATGTAGAAAAGGTGAAGGAAGCTTATAATGGATTAGAACCAAAGGCATTGATAGAGGTTAAAGGATTAATGGGAGATTCATCAGATAATATTCCTGGAGTAAAAGGGGTTGGAGAAAAGACAGCATGTTCTTTAATTTTGCAATTTGGAAATATAGAGAATGTGTATGATAATATAGACAGTATTACAAAAAAAAGTTTGAAAGAAAATTTAATACGTGATAAAGACATGGCATTTTTGTCAAGGCATCTTGGTACTATATATAGAGATTTAGATGTATTTAATAATAGTGATGAATTTTTAATAAAGGAATATGATAGAGAAAAGCTTTATGATATTTTTAAAAAGTTAGAGTTTAAGTCACTTATTCAAGAAATGGGTTTAGGTGATGAAGAACCTTCTAATATAAAAAAGAAAGTAGAGGATGTTTCTTGTATAGATGATGTGTTCTCACTTTCTAATTTGTCACAAAAAATAGAGAAAAGTGGAAGTTTGTATTTTTGTTATAATATGGACAAGGATATTTTGACTGATTTTGTAATTTGGCATGATAAAAAAGTATATAATATAAATTTGAAGTCGGTAGATTACAAGAGTTTTTTGTCTATTTTTAAGCCGTTATTTGAAAGCGATGATGTAAAAAAATATACTCATGATGCAAAGAATTTTTATAGGCTTTTATTTTCGAATGATATTAAGTTAAATAATCTAAAATTTGATACTATGATAGCAGGATATTTGTTAAACCCTGCAAATAATGCTTTTTCTATAGATTATATAGCATCCGAATTTTTAGATATGACAATTTCTGATGCTAGTATTGTAGAGTATGTAGACATTTTGAAAGATTTAGTTTTTAAGTTGCAACAAGAAATAGAGAATAAAAATCAAAGTAATTTATATTATAATATAGAACTACCATTGGTGGAGGTTTTGGCGAGCCTTGAATTTTGGGGATTTCGCATAGATAAAAATGAGTTAGAGCAGTTAACTTGTATACTAAATGAAAAGATAGATATTTTAGTTAGTAGCATATATACATTGGCTGGAGAAGAATTTAATATAAATTCACCAAAGCAATTAGGAATTATTCTTTGTGAAAAGCTAGGTTTGAAGCTAAAGAAAACTAAAACAGGTTATTCTACAGATGCAAAGACATTAGAGGCATTAAGTGATAAATCTGAAGTTGTTGGTTTAATATTAGAATATAGAAAATTAGCGAAATTAAAATCAACATATACAGAAGGATTACAAGAGAAAATAAATGATTTAGATGGAAAAATCCACTCTACATTTAATCAGACAGTAACAGTTACGGGGAGAATCAGTAGTACAGAACCTAATTTGCAAAACATACCAATAAAAACAGAGCTTGGCAAATTAATAAGAAAGGCTTTTATTCCAGAAAGTGATGATTATGTATTGTTAGATGCTGACTATTCGCAAATTGAGTTAAGGGTTTTAGCTCATATTACAAAAGATCCAAATATGATAGAGGCGTTTAAAAATGGAGAAGATATACATACTAATACAGCAAGTAGGGTATTTGGAGTAGAGCCAAAGGATGTTACACCAATTTTTAGAAGAAGAGCGAAGGCAATAAACTTTGGTATTATATATGGCATGGGAGACTTTAGTCTTTCTAAAGATTTAAACATACCAAGAAAAGAGGCTGCTACATATATAGAGAATTATTTTGAGAAGTATAGTAAGGTAAAGGAGTATCTAGATAATATTGTAGAAAAAGGCAAGAAAGATGGATATGTTAGCACTATTTTTAATAGAGTACGATATTTACCAGAGTTAACATCAAAGAATTTCAATATAAAAGCTTTTGGTGAAAGAGTAGCAATGAATATGCCAATACAAGGAAGTGCGGCTGATATAATAAAGATTGCCATGGTGAAAGTGTACAATGAACTAAAGAATAGAAATTTGAAGTCTAGGCTAATATTACAAATACACGACGAATTGTTAATTGAAACTAAAAAAGATGAAGTAGATGAAGTGTCTAAGTTACTAAAAGAATGTATGGAAAATGCTGTTTGTTTGGATGTTCCATTAACAGTTGAAGTAAAAGTAGGGCATAATTGGTATGAAGCAAAATAGAGAAAGGCAGGATTTTTAAAATTGTTACAGTGGATTAAGAAAAGAAAAATTTTATGTAGTGTAGTGTTTTTGTTGTTGATGCTTTCGGTTGTAATAAAAGGAGCCAAGATGATTTTTCCTGATAAACATTTAGAATATGTGAAAAGTCTTGAAAATGATGTAGATCCACTGTTTGTATTGTCAATTATAAAAGTGGAAAGCAATTTCAAACAAGATGCATATTCTAACAAGGGCGCAAAGGGATTAATGCAGATAATGGATTCTACAGCATCTTGGGTTAGTGAGAAAACAAATCAGCAAATGCCGAGATCGTTGTATGATGCAAATGAAAATATAAAAATAGGTGTGTGGTATTTAAACTGGTTAAAAAATAAATATGAAGATAATGACTTGGTTTTGGCTGCATATAATGCAGGTACAGGTAATGTAAATAAGTGGTTACAGGATAATTCAATTAGTGTTGATGGCAAAACACTAAAATATATACCATTTGAAGAGACTAGTAATTATTTAGTGAAAGTAAATTTTACGTATAAAATGTATAAAGCTATATATTCCGATTTTGCTTGGATTACACAATTTTTTTAACAAATTATCAGCAAGAATTCTCCTACTTCTATAAGTGGTGAGATGAATTGCTGAAAAAACATTTGACTTTTTATGACATAATGGGGAGGATGTCACAGCGGTAATTTAGTTTGGATTGTTTTGATGAGAGACTTAAGCTGGGTATGTGGGAATATCAGGTTACTTTCTACAATCTAACACTTTTCTAAAACTTTGAAATTAATACTAAGTCAATACGAGCTTGCGAGTATTGCTGCGCCGGATTTGTGTACCCTACGGGTACAAATTACCATTCAAATCCGTGTGCATCCACGCGGAGCGTTAAATTTACGTCGGAGCTTGAACTCCCACTTAATTGTAAATATGTACCCACCGCCTACGCTTTTTCAAGCTTAGAGGCGGGAGACATCTCCGTACTTACGTTATATTACAAATTACTTTCACATCTTTTGCAAATTGTAGGATGCTCTTCACTCTTGCCAACAGTCTTGCTATACATCCAACATCTTTCACACTTTTCGCCCTCTGCTTGCTTTATTAAAATCTTTATACTCTTTACTACATCTCCACATGTTGCAGAATCTGGCGCATCGTCCATTTTTTCTACACTAAAATCTGATGCTATAAATATAGACGCCATGCTATCTTTCATTGAATCTATAAAATCATAGTCTTTAGCATTCGCATATATTATAACGTGAGCATTTAATGAATGGCCTATTACTTTTTGATTCCTTGCCTCTTCCAATGCTTTTTTTACATCCTCTCTTATGTCAAAAATCTTATCCCACTTAGCTTCTAATTCATCATTTAAATATTTTTCAGAAACAACTGGCCAATCATTTAACTGAACACTTTCTAAATTATCACCCTTCTTATGTGGCATATACTTCCATATCTCCTCACTTGTAAATGCCAAAACTGGAGTTAAAATTTTTACTAATACATCTAGTATATTATACATAACTGTTTGCGCTGATCTTCTTTCTTTTGAATCAGGCTTTAATGTATACAATCTATCTTTTATTATGTCTAAATAAAAATTACTCATATCTACAACACAAAATCTATGGATTTCATGGAACATAACGTGAAATTCATACGCTTTATATGACTCATTTACCTTTTGTAACAACTTAGCAAGTTTTAAAAGTGCAACTTTATCAATTTCTAACAAATCTTCATATGGTATGCTATCAACATCTGGATTGAAATCGTGTATGTTGCCTATTATATACCTACTAGTGTTTCTTATTTTTCTATATACCTCAGATATCTGCAAAAGCAATTTTTTAGATATTCTAATATCCGCTTTATAATCACATGATGCAACCCACAATCTTAGTATATCTGCTCCATATTCCTTTATGACATCAAAAGGATCTATTCCATTCCCTAAAGATTTTGACATCTTTCGTCCTTCTCCATCAACAACATAACCATGTGTAACAACTGCCTTATATGGAGCCTTTCCATTTGTGGCAACTGCTGTTAATAAAGAAGATTGGAACCAACCTCTATATTGGTCATTACCTTCTAAATACATGTCTGCAGGATATGCTAAGTCATTATTATTAGCTAAAACCGCAGTGTGACTAGAACCAGAATCAAACCAAACATCCATTATATCCTTTTCTTTTTCAAATTCATCACAACCACATTCGCACTTTGTTCCTTTTGGCAGAATTTCTGTTGCTTCATATTTATACCAAGCATCTGAACCTTCTTTTTTGAATAACTCATATACACTATTTATACTCTCATCTGTAATTAATTCCTTATGACACTTTTTGCAGTAGAAAATAGGTATAGGAACTCCCCATGTCCTTTGTCTTGATATACACCAATCTCCTCTATCTTTTATCATTGCTGTTATTCTATCTTCGCCCCATTTTGGAATCCATTTTACCTTTTTAACTTCATCTAATGCCATCTTTTTAAAGCCATCAATAGAAACAAACCATTGTTCTGTAGCTCTAAAGATTATTGGATTTTTACACCTCCAACAATGTGGATATTGATGCAATATCTCTTGTGTAGCTAGCAAACTATTTGTCTCTTTTAGCTTATCCAATATGGCTCCATTTGCTTTTTCATAAAACAATCCTTCAAATTCACCTGCATCTTTTGTCATATATCCTTTTGAATCCACTGGCACTAAAATATCTATATCATAATTTTGACAAACCAAAAAGTCTTCTATACCGTGTCCAGGTGCGGTATGTACACATCCTGTACCTGCATCTAATGTTACGTGATCTCCTACTATAACAAGCGAATCTCTATCTATGAAAGGATGTTCACACAATATACCTTCCAATTCTTGTCCATTAAAAGAAGCCACTTTTTTATAATCTTGAATGTTAGATGCCTTCATAACACTATCTACTAACTCAGTAGCAATTATATAATATTCACCATTTGCTAATACCGCACAATATTCAAAATCTTTATTTATACATATAGCCATATTTCCAGGCAATGTCCATGTAGTAGTTGTCCAAATTACAAAATTAACATTAGATGAACCAACCTTGTCAAATATAACTCCTTTATCATCTCTTACTTTAAATTTAACAAAAATTGATACTGTATTATGATCTGCATACTCTATTTCTGCTTCTGCTAAAGCTGTCTCACAACAAGGACACCAATAAACAGGTTTTAATCCTTTGTAAACATATCTTTTCTTTGCCATTTCCCCAAATACTTTTATTTGTTCCGCCTCAAATTCAGGTTTTAGCGTAACGTATGGGTTTTTCCAATCTGCTCTAACACCCAATCTTTTAAAAGCATTTCTTTGTACATCAATATACTTTTCAGCAAACCCTCTACATGCCTCTCTAAATTTTACTGCACCTACTTCATGCCTTTTTAATCCCAATTCTTTTATAGCTCTTTGTTCTGTTGGCAACCCATGTGTATCCCAACCTGGCACAAATGGAGCATAATATCCATTCATACTATAAAATTTAACAATAAAATCCTTTAATATCTTATTTAAAGAAGTACCAAGATGTATACCTCCATTTGCATATGGCGGACCATCATGTAAAATAAACTTAGTCTTTCCTTTATTTTTTAATAACTGTTTGTTATAAATATCCATTTCTTCCCATTTTTCTAAAAACTCGCCCTCTCTTTGTGGCAAATTCGCTCTCATTGGAAAATCTGTTTTTGGTAAATTTAACGTTTTCCCATAATCCATTTTTACCCCTCCATTTTCTCTCTATGTGAAAGATTATATATTCTATAGATCAAAAAATCAAGTTATTTACTCTAACTATTTTTAATGGGTATATGTAAATCGGGATTTTGTTAATCAATATGCAAAACAATTTCCCAGTCTTCATTATGATTTTTTCTTTCTGCTTTGCTTTTTAACTTCTTTTTCTAAACTTTTAATATTTTTTAGATACTCTTTCTCAACCGGAGATAATGTAATCTCCTGATATTTTCGATATTCTTCTTTTGCCTTTTTCATTGCTTTATCATGACTTACACTTCCAAAACCATCAAGCACCTCTCTGTTCCCTGATTTTAGTATTGAATCTAAATTTTTAACATAATCATTCATATACATTGGCTTATGTTCTATAGCGCTAATCTCTGCAAAGTCAAAATATCCAGAAACAAGATTGTTTAAGATTTTAATTTCATCCTCTCTCAAATAATTTTTGGCAACACTAATATCTTTCAAAGATGGTATTTCACCTGAAAAGGATGTCAATCCCATAAATGGTTTACTCGCATCAGCTCTTTCGTAAATTATTTCTGCTGCAGTATGACCATGAGCCGCATAATGAAGCTTGTTCTGCACAATTTTAAAAAACTGTATGGATTCTTCACTTTTGGGATTATAATCCACACTTGTTGCATACAAATCTAATACCTGGCGATACAAAACCTTTTCTGAAGAACGAATATTCCGAATTCTATCTAATAATTCTTTCCAATAATTTCCGCCAGCATTCCCTTTCAAACGTTCATCATCCATGACAAACCCCTTTATTATATACTCTTTTAGAACTGAATTTGCCCATATACGAAACGCAGTACCACGTTTAGATTTCACACGATAGCCAACAGAAATAATAACATCAAGATTATAATAATCTACATTGTATACTTTTCCATCTTTCGCAGTATGGGCAAAATTTGCCCATACTGATTCTTTATTCAATTCGCCTTCCTTAAAAACGTTACGCACATGCTTTCCTATAACACTTCTATCTCTTTGAAACAACTCTGCCATCTGGTCTATCGACAACCATACAGTCTCGTCCTCCATTTTTACATCGATCTTTGTTAATCCATCTTCTGTCTCATAAATAATAAATTCCCCTAAATTATCCATAGTTATCCTCCCTGCTATTATCTCTTGTTATTAACACTATGACTTATTTTTTATAGTCAAATTTATGCTTATTATACTAAAAAAATATTTCTTTTTTACTTTTTTTGTCTTTTTTTACTAAATTTTAATATATGGTTTATGTTTTATCAAGTACTTTTTGTAATAAAATTATATTTATTGTATTTTCTTGTAAGATATTAGTTTTTATAATGTACGTACAGAAATGTCCCACGGCACGCAAGATTGAGCTCGAAAATCTTGATTAACTCTTCTACATAATCCTCCATTATCTAATTCCCCAATTTCTTAATATAATGGTCCATATGCCTTGCTGCATTTTTCCCTGCCTTTACTGCTAGAGCTACTGTAGCTGCTCCTGTTACAACATCTCCTCCTGCAAACACTCCACTTTTTGTAGTTTGATTAGTATTTTCATCTACTATAATACATCCAAAATCATTAGTTTTAATATCATCAACATTATCAATCGCGAAAGTATTAGAATATTGACCTATTGCAAAAATTACCTTATTTACCTTTATTCTATGCTCACTATTTTTTACTTCAACAACCTTTCTTCTACCGTCACAATCTGTATCTTCAAATTTCATATTAACACATTCTATTTCACAAACTTTTCCCGCTTCATCTTTTATGATTCTTTTTGGATTTTCTAAAAATCTAAAAATTACACCATCTTGTTTTGCACCATCTATCTCTTCTCTTCTTGCTGGCATATAAAACTCTGATCTTCTATATATAACGTAAACACAAGACGCATTCATTCTTTTTGCCGTTCTTGCTACGTCCATTGCCACATTTCCGCCTCCAATTACTGCAACTATATCATTTTGCGATATTATATCACAACTATTACCCACTTTAACATTCGCCAAAAAATCATTTGCCTGATACACTCCAATAGAATCTTCTCCATCTATATTCATATATCTTGGCACAAAGGCACCTGTTGCAATATACACTGCACTAAAACCATCTTTCAATAAATCGTCTATAGAATATTCTTTGCCTATAGTTACATCTGTCTTTATCTTTACTCCCATATTCTCTAATCTTTTTACTTGATGAAAAACTATATCTTTTGGCAACCTAAATTCAGGTATACCATACATTAAAACTCCTCCAGCAAAATGTGATTTTTCAAATATAACTACGTCATACCCATACATTATCATATGCTCAGCACACGCTAATCCTGATGGGCCAGACCCTACTATTGCTACTTTTTTATTTATTTTATTCTCTTTTAAAATTTCTTCTTTTTCATTTTCTCTAACCCAATCAGCTACAAATCTCTCTAATCTTCCTATTGTGATAGGCTGACCTTTTATTCCTCTTACACAATTCTTTTCACACTGACATTTTTGGTTACATACTCTGCCACAAATGGCTGGCATGACGTTTTTTTCTCTTATTTTAGTATAAGCCTTATAAAATTCTCCATTTGCTATATATTTTATAAATTCTGGAATATCTACACTTAGCGGACACCCTTTCATACAAGGCTTTGTTTTACACGAAAGACATCTTTTAGCTTCATTTATTGCCATTTCCTCAGTATAACCTACTAAAATTTCTGAAAACACTTCATCTTTTTTATATTGACTTTTATTAGTATTACTCATATAAATCATCCTTTTTAATTAGTCAAAAAATAATAATGGTCACACCTAAATTTAACTTTTCCAAATCTTTATCCTTTTTTGCTACATTAACTGAGTTTAATATTTCTCTTGTCTTTTGGTTAAATATTGACCAATCTTCTCCTAAAATATAATCTTTTATTTGACCACATTTTCGTTTTTCCAGCAAAACATTTTTTAGTTTTGCCTTTATTTTTCCGCCTGTCCCTTTCGAACCGTACCCATGTATAACTTTTATACATGGTAGCTTCAACCTCTTAGCCCTTTCTATCTCTAAATCTAAAATTTCTAGAGCTTCTCTTACTGTTGGCATTCCATCTTTTATGCTTACCTCTCTCATACACATTTTTATCACCTATTTTTTTATTATTAATAAGCTTTACCACTTTTAATTCTTTATCTATATTTCCAAACTGTATTTTCTCTATCTTGCCAACTATACTATTTCTTATCTTCAAAAACTTAAATTCTTCATTGTCAGTAACAAAAGTAACTGATACACCATCTTGTAGTGCTCTACCTGTTCTTCCAATTCTATGTATATACATATCTGCATTTTGCGGTATATCATAATTAAATACATGAGTAACTCCGTCTATATCTAATCCCCTTGCTGCAATATCTGTACATATTAATATAGGTAGATCTGCTTTTCTAAAAGTCCTCATTACCCTTTCTCTTTTTCGCTGTGTCATCTCTCCATGAAGTTCATCACATTTATACCCAAGCTTACCAAGCTCATAATTTAACAACATAACTGTATCCTTAGTTTTACAAAAAACTATTGCCATAAAAGGATTCATGCTAGTTAAGTAACTACACAGTGCACTAAATTTATTTTCTTCACTTGTTTTTACCATTATCTGTTTTATATTTTCTAATGCAACCTCTTTTGATTTTATTGTTACTCTCTCTGGTTTGTTTAAAAACTTTTGAGATAAAATTTTTACTCCTTTCGATATAGTAGCAGAAAAGAGCATAGTCTGACGTTTTTTGGGTAGTTTTGAAATTATAGTTTTCATGTCACCTAAAAATCCCATATCAAGCATCAAATCCGCCTCATCTAAAACAAGCATACTAATTCTATCTAAACAAATTGTTTTTCTTCTAATATGATCTAATAATCTACCAGGTGTAGCTATAACCAAATGTATCTCATTCTTAAGTTTTTTAACTTGTCCCTCTATATCACATCCACCATATGCTGCTAAAATAACAAGATCACTAGTAGCATATTTCATTGCTTCATTTGTTATTTGCAATGCCAATTCTCTTGTTGGTGTTATTATTAATGCTTGTACATATTCTTTTGTAATATCTATTTTCTCCAACATGGGTAAAATAAAAGCTAAAGTTTTTCCTGTTCCAGTCTGAGCTTGTGCTATTAAATCAATACCTTTTTTTAATATGGGAATTGATTCTTCTTGAACCTTTGTGGGCACTGTTATACCATTTTTCTTAAGCTTTTCTATCATATAATCATTTATTCCTAATTCTTTAAAATTCATACTCTTTTCCTCTCTCAAAAAAATCTACACTGTTAACATATCCTTTATGTTATTAAACTTATTTTCACCTATTCCCTGAACATTTTTTATATCTTCTATAGATTCAAAATCTCCATTTTCCTCTCTATATTTAATAATTTTTTTTGCTACAGCTTTTCCTATTCCAGGAAGTTTTAATAATCCTTCTATGCCTGCTGTGTTTATATTAATTTGAAGTTCTTCTTCAGCTTTGCTATCTTCTTCTTTATAAATACCCTTTATTATCTCCATAGGAGGCTCTTTTTTTATATTTTTAATCTCTTCCTTAGAAGAAGTTTTTTTTATATTCTTAATCTCTTCTTTAGAAGAAGCTTTTTTTGTGTTCTCAGTCTCTTCCTTAGACGATGTTCTTTCTGTGTTCTCAGTCTCTTCCCTTAATGAAACTTTTTCTGTGTTCTCAATCTCTTCCTTTAAAGAAGCTTTTTTGCTCTTAATCTCCAACATAATATTATCTTTTACTTTATAAACCAAATTTATCTTTTCTAAATCTGCATCTTCTGTAAATCCTCCCGCTTTCTTTACAATTTTTTGTACAGTCGTTCCTCTTGAAACTTCGTAAACATCTGGTTTTTTTACACATCCCACTACATAAACCTCTATTGTATCGTTAACTTTCTCTTTTTCTCCATTATCAGAAATATTTACCATACATTCATTCTTATCGTTATTTTTTACTAAAACTTCGTATCCTACAACCACTGCAATAATGCACAATATAATAATGGCCATTGTTATTTTATTACTTTTTGATGTTTCTATTTTAATCTACCCCTTTATTACTCTCTTGTCTGGTTCATTATACACCATATCTATTAAAAATTCAATTAAAAATATACAAAAAAAGGAAAAAGATATTTATCTTTTCCTTTTTATACTATTTTTTAACTCCTCTAGTTACATCTTCATGCAACTAAAATTACTAGTTCCGTCTTCCTAATTAAGTACTTAATTATCATTATTTGATTAACATCTGGTTATATTCTTTTTTTACTTTTTCTTGTTCTAATAATTTTATCTTCAAATCTTCCTTTACACCTTCAACATCTCCTAATATAACTGCACTTCTTGGTCTTACCCATAATTCGCTTCCATCATTAATACTCTTTATAGTTTCTAATTCTTTTATTTCCTCTTTTCTATCATCTAATGCTATTGCCCACTCTTTTCCTTCTAAAGTAACTTTCACATTATTTCCACTACTATTAAATATAACAGCCATTTTTTTAAATAAATCACCATTAGCATTATTATTTATAGTGTAACCAACTACATTTGACACATTTATATCCATAAATTTTAAATTTTTATTTATTTGTTCTGCATTAAGCATTCTAAGACCAGGATGCCTTTTTCTAAATGCTATTAACCTTTTTGTATAATTAAACACTTCTATATATTTAGTTTTTCTATACCAATCAAATTTATTTATCTCATCACCTGCATTATAACTGTTATGCATACCTTGTTTTGTCCTCATAAACTCTTGACCACCTGATAAAAACGGTATACCTTGGCTTGTTAAAACTATAGCATTGCATAACTTGCATATCTTTTGACGTTCTTCTTCTCTTTCAAAACCATTTGTACAATTTATTTTATCACTAAGTGTTAAGTTATCATGAGCTGCAGCATAATTTATACTCTTTTCTGGAGTATCTACTAATGTAATATTTACTACATCGTAATTAATTTGATTATGCCAAACACTACCTACAATGTGTGCCTTTAATAATTCATCTTTACCCGAAGCTCCATTTGCAAAACCTGCCTCTCTTTCTCCTTCTTTTGTATTATTTCCTTTTATTATATCCCTCATCTTATCATTAAACGTAGCAATCCTATTTAACTTATGTGAATTTTCTCTTCTTGCTTGTTGTTCATAAGCTAAAGCAGATTCGCCAAATCCTGTCCATCCCTCACCATAAATTACTATATTAGGTCTTATTTTATCCATTTCTTGTCGTACTCTATTCATAAGATTTACGTCATGTAACGCCATTAAATCAAATCTAAAACCATCAATATGATATTCTTTGACCCAATATATAAGAGAATCTATTATCATTTTACTTACCATTTCTCGTTCTGATGCTGTCTCATTTCCACAGCCTGAACCGTTTGAAAAACCTCCATTTCTTCCTTTTCTATAATAATAGCCTGGCACTATTTTATTAAAATCAGAATCCTCTGTTTTTGCAGTATGATTATACACAACATCCATAATAACTCTTATACCATTTTCATGTAAAACTTGCACCATTTTTTTAAATTCAAATATCCTAGTCTTAGGATCACTTGCATTTGTTGAATACCATCCTTTTGGTGTATTATAGTGCCTTGGATCATAACCCCAATTATAACTTCCATCATCAACCATCTCGTTTACACTATCAAAATCAAATACAGGCAACAAATGAAGATGCGTTATCCCAATTTCTTTTAGGTGTGCAAGCCCTGTTTTTTCACCTTCCTTACTATATGTGTTATCTTCAGTTAGCCCTAAAAAAAGTCCCTTATTTTTTACCCCTGAATTCTTATCTATTGTTAAATCTCTAACATGTGCCTCATATATTATTGAGCTTAATATATCAGGAAGTTCTGGACTTTTTTCATCTTTAAAACCTATTGGATTTGTCTCCTCTAGATTTATTATAGCACCTCTTTTCCCGTTAATTCCAACGGCTTTCACATATATATCCACAGCTTCTCTTTCTTTTCCATAATTATCAACCTTATAAGTATAATAAAAACCGTTTAAATCTCCTTTAACTTCTATCCCCCAAGTTCCACACTCTTTAGCTTCCATCTGCATCTCTGTTATAAGATTTCCTTCTATTCCAGCATCATATAAACACAATTTTACACTATTTGCTGTTGGTGCATAAACTCTGAATTTACTTGATTCCTTTGTATATGTTAATCCCAAATCATTACCACGATATATATATCTCTCTTTAAATTCTTTACTATCATATCTATTTTCAATACTTACCTGAATCCCTTTGTATCCGTCCTTTAACAAAGTATATCTTTTATCTATAAAAAGCTCTTCTTTTGTTATAATTTCATAATTTTTAGAATTTTGTATTCTATTTACATATTTTACCGTTAAATTCTCATTTCCACACATAACTTTAAAACTATTTACTGTATCATTATACATTATAGGATAATTTAAAACGGCACAAATCCTATTTGAACCTTCTATGCAAGCTTTTAATATTTTGGGTGAATCGTCAACATCTAATCTAGTATAAAAAATTTTCTCTTCATACTGTAATAGATATACTTCAAGCTCACCTTTTTCATTTACATTTCTGACATCTATATATCTATCCATATCTACATCTTTTTCTTGCCAATCAAATCTTTTTATTTTTATACCTAAATTAATAAGATCTTCATCTTTTTCTATAAAAAAACAAGCAACTCTTCCGAACGAATCTTCCTCAAATTGATAAGCCTTACCCTCTTTTTCAATATCTAATAAATATTTTTTCCATACCCATATATCCCATCCTGCATAATCTTGGTCGTATCTTTTATAATGAATCTTTACTTTTATTTTTTCCTTTTTTTTGCTAATTTGTTTTTCTGATTTTTCCTCTTCTAAATAATCCAAAGCCTCTTTTTTACTGAAAAAAATCTCATTTTTCCCTTCTATAACGTAAATATCCATCTTTTTTTTTAGTGGTATATATCTATCTATTTCTATATCTTTTCTTAACCATTCATTTTGTTTACCCTTTTTAATTAAAAAACCCAATTTATTTACTTCTTCATTTTTGTTCAAAAAAATAGTTAACACTCTTCCAAATGAATCTTCTATAACTCCTTTTTTATTAATTGAAAACTCTTTAGGATTTAAATCCCTTCCATACATATCCCTTTCCCATATATAAAAGCTCCAATTTTCATAATCATCATATTCTCTCTTATAGTGAAATTTAATAGTTATATCGCCCTTTTTTGAACAACTAAGCAAATTCCATCACCCCTTATTTTATGTGTTAAAAAAAAAACTTAGTTCTTATCAAAAATCTCTGCTTTAATTATATGTAAAATTCATACAACCATTTCAAACTTTTAATTCACTACACTATTTTTTCAATTTACAAAGCAAGTAACAAACTATTCAAGCAATTTCATTATTTGTATTTTTTTTAATGTCAAAGTCAATACGAGCTTGCGAGTATTGCTGCGCCGGATTTGTGTACCCGGCAAGGGTACAACTTACCATTCAAATCCGTGTGCATCCTAAAGGACGCGTTAAATTTACGTCGGAG
>JBGUYI010000018.1:0-32669 GCA_045118635.1 Acetivibrionales bacterium | reverse complement strand
AATGACGTTAGGACCAGATGGATGAACTACAAACTCTAGTATTCTATTGGGCGGCAGGCTTTTCACACAAGCCTCGACCCTTTAGGGTCGGGGTAATTGACTTCAATATCGAAAATTTTATGTAAAAAATTAGAAATATATGTGGAGCAGGATATCACATATAAGGTAGAAAATAAAACTAATTTTAAGGAAGGTTAGAAAGATATGTTGTTTAGAAAGAATGCAGGATTATTACTTAGTTTGTTAGCAATAGTTGTGGTTAGTATAGCTCCAATATTTACATTAAGAGAGAAAAATAATTTTGATATAAGGAGCAAAGGAAGAAATTATAATTTTGTATTTAATTTAGATATAGTATTAAAAAATAATACAGATAAAATAGAAATTATTGAAGTAAAAGGTAAAAACACAGGAGATTTATCATTAGAGGTAATAGATTGCAATAACGCTGTTTTTAATAGAAAAGAAAGAGATAAAAAGACTATATTATGTAAGTGTGAAACTAATAAGAGATATACAAGGATAGATAGCTTAAAATTAAGAGTAAATGGTAAAGAAAAGAGAGTGAAGCTGAGGTTTCCTATAGAAAATAGAAATATTAATAATGTAATAAATATTGCCTAAATTAAATACTACCTAAGTCATGACTTAGGTAGTAAAATATTTTTTTGCCATGAAAAACTAAAAAACATGTAAGTTCACTCATATTTAAGCCATATCAACCGAAATAAATAATAGAATTTTTACAAAAATTGTTGAAATTAGAGATGTACTGTGTTAGAATCGATTAGCGGTGTTCTTTAAGTATAATACTGATCAAGAGTAAAAAATTAGCTAAATGAATGTATTTTTTTACAATAATGATTAGAAAGATTGTTTATTTTTTAACTTGATAAAATTATTGACATAATTTAAACTAATAACGGGAATTGATGTGGTTTTAAATTTTAGTATTTTGGTCATAATAAAGTTTAATAAAGATTTATTTTAAGTAAGGAGTATGGAAATGAATTTAATTATTTTAAGTCGAGTATTTTCGATAATTGGATATGTGGTGCAGACTATTTTGTACGTGATTTTTATATACTATTTTTTTGTATCTGCTTTTGGTTGGATAAGGAGAAAAGAAAAGTCAGTCAAAAATTTTCCTATAAAGAATAAATTTGCAATATTAATAGCTGCACATAATGAAGAGAAAGTTATAGCAAGTGCGGTTAGAAGTATAAAGAGTGTAGATTATCCTGAAGATATGTATGATATATACGTTATAGCAGATAATTGTGATGATAATACAGCCAATATAGCAAAAAATGAAGGGGCTAAAGTGTATGAGAGATTTGATGAAGAAAAAAGAGGTAAGGGCTACTCTCTAGAGTGGATGTTTGAAAGGCTGTTTGAGACAGGTATAGAATATGATGCTGTTTGTATATTAGATGCGGATAACCTTGTTTCTCCAAACTTTTTTCTAGAAATGAACAAGAGATTATGTCAGGGACACAAAGTGGTACAAGGGTACTTGGATAGCAAAAACCCTAATGATTCATGGGTATCAGCAAATTATTCTATAGCTTATTGGATAAGCAATAGGCTGTTTCAGCTACCGAGATATTACTTGGGTTTAAATTGTGCATTAGGTGGAACAGGTTTTGTTATGAGTATGGATGTTTTAAAAGAAATAGGCTGGGGTGCGACGTGTCTTACTGAGGACTTAGAGTTTTCATTAAAGTTAGTTCAAAAAAATATGAAAGTATCTTGGTCACATGAAGCAATTGCATATGATGAGAAACCTTTAAAATTATCTCAGTCGTTTAGACAGAGAAAAAGATGGATGCAAGGACATTGTAATTGTGCTAGTAGATATTTATTACCTTTGCTAAAGAAAGGATTTAAAGAAAAAGATCCAGTTGCACTTGATGCGGCGCTATACTTGATACAGCCATTTACAATTGTGGCAAGTGGCATCGATTTGTTAAGAAACTGTGTTGTTGGATTGTTTAATTTTGACATATCAAGTTTATGTACAGTTAATACACTCATGTTTATATGTTTGGTTTTAATTGTTACATACATAAACATAGTGTTTGTTATAGTAGAAGGAAAGTTTTCTAAAAAAGTTGGTTTTTACTTTTTATTGTTTCCTTTTTATAGTTTAACATGGATACCTATTATAATAGCTGGATTTATTGATAGAAATAAGAAAGAATGGGCACACACTGAACATACTAGAGGTCTTGAGATAAATGATATGAAAAAAATAGAAAGAGTAGGTTAGTTATAATAAAATTTTACTAAAGAGCATATATTTTTATTACAACAATTGGGGATAATATGAAAAAAAAGTACGATATTGTTAAAGAATTAGAAGATTTTGTACGAAATTCAATAATAAAACTAGCACTACTTATTGCTATACTGATAATTGTTATAAAACGAGATGTATACTGTGGTGTTATTTTTGTTATAAGTAGTTTATTAGGTTATTTTAGATTTCATTGTATGAGTGGTATGTTTGCTGCTGTTACATCTAATGGAAAAAAGATATCCTATTGGAGTATATTAAGTTACTTTCTAATATTTTTCATAACCATAATATTTTTCAAGGAATATTGTTTAGATCATGGTAAAACATGTGTAGTTTGTGGGATATTAGGTATTACAATTGTAAGTTTTGGAATTATTTTTGGTTGTATATCTGGAGATATTAATAAAATGAGTATAACTAAAAGAAGGTGAGTAGTTTATGGAAGATATGGAACATATGATGAATATTCGAGAAGTATTTAGATTTTCTATAGGAAAGTTTTCTATAGTTGTTACAGAATCAATGATAACTATGTGGATTGTTATGATAGCTTTAATAGTTTTTGCATACATTTTTTCAAGGAATTTAAAAGTTATTCCAGGTAAAAAACAAAGTTTAATTGAAGTAGCAATAGAGTATGTTGGTAAAATGTGTAAAGATTCTATGGGACATTATTGGAGTGCATTTATTCCATATATAGCTACAGTTGCATTATTTTTGATTTTATGTAATATGATATCTATTTTTAATATTATACCAACAGGTGAAGATTTGTATAAACTTACTGGAATAGAATTTTTTCAGAAAATACCCAATTATTCCATAACGCCACCGACAAAAGATATAAATGTGGCAGCGGCTATGGCAGTTAGTACAATATTGGTTATGATTGGTTCATGTATATATTATAAAGGTTTTTTTGGTTGGGTAAAATCATTATTCAAACCAGTTGCGATTATGTTTCCTATGAATATATTGGAGTTATGTTTAAAGCCATTATCTTTGTGCCTAAGGCTTTTTGGAAATATATTAGGTGCTTTTATAGCTATGGAAATTACTTATTCATTGATGCCAGCATTTGCACCAGTAATTATGAGTGCTTATTTTGACATATTTGATGGCATATTACAAGCTTATATATTTGTATTTTTATCTACTATTTACATAGGAGAAGCATTAGAAGATTAAGGAGGTGAGAAGAATGAAAGAAGGTGTAAGTGCAGCACTATTTTTAGCAAAATCAATACCATTGTTAGCCTGTGTAATAGGAGGAATAGGATTAGCAATAACAACATCAAAAGCTGTAGATGCAGTTGCAAGACAACCAGAAGCAGGTGATAGAATACAAGTTATGCTGATAGTAGGTGGAGCCTTAATAGAAGCGACTGCTGTGTATGGCTTTATTGCATCATTATTGATGTAATGTGATAATGTGTGCAAAAAGCAATATAATTGTTTTTTGCACAAGAACTTAAAAAGCAATTGTAATGATAAAAATATCCCTACTAAGGAAGAGAAAGGGTGAATATAGATGTTTAATTTTGGTCCTACATTTATTTGGACTATGATAAATCTTGTTGTGCTATATTTAATACTTAGAAAACTTTTATTTAAACCTGTCATGAAAATTATGACAGATAGAGAAAACAATATAAAAAGGCAAATAGATGATGCTGACCAATTACAAAAAGAAGCAAGAAATTGTAAGTTAAAGTATCAGGAACAGTTAGGTAATGCAGAAAAAGATGGAGAAGTTATTATAAAAGATGCAAAAATTAAGGCACAACAAGAATGCGAAGAGTTAATTAATGAAGCAAGAAAACAAAGAGATAGTATGATAATGAAAGCTAAAAATGATATAGAGCAAGAAAGATTAAAAATGTTAAAGGAAATAAGAAATCAAGTGGTTGATCTTGCCATTTTAGCTGCAACAAAAGTGATGGAAGTTAATTTAAATAATGAAACTAATAAAAAAGTTGTACAAAACTTTTTAGATAAAGAAGGTGTTTCATAATGTCTTTATTAGGAAAGAGATATGCAAAAGCATTGTTAGATGTTGCAATAGAAAATGATAAAATAGATGACTACAAAGAAAATTTAAAATGTCTCATTAAATATTTTGATGATGTTTTGGAATTAGAGCCATTTATTAAAAATTCCAAAATAGGAAAACAAGAGAAAAAAGATACTATGTGTAAGATTTTAGAGAGTGATTGTGATAAGAGTTTTTTAAACTTTGTAAAGATATTAATAGATAAAGATAGGATGAATATTTTATCAGACATTTTAAGAAATTATGAAATACTTTCTAATGAGTATCAAAATATAATTGAGATAAAAGTAACATCTGCGTTATTGTTAGATGATTCTGAAATAGAGGGTATAAAAGAAAAATATAAAGATAGGTTTAAAGGATTTAGTATAAAAATAAAAAATATTGTAGACAAAGACATTATAGGTGGATTAAAATTAGAGTTTAAAGATACAGTTATTGATGCTACATTAAAAACGAAATTAGATAATTTAAAGAGACATATATTAAATAGTGAATTAATCTAAAATAATATAGAAGTAGGTGATAAAGAAATGAAACCTTGTGAAGTGAGTGATATTATAAAATCACAAATTGAGAAATATGATGTGGTAATAAAAACTGAAACAGTAGGTTATGTTGTAAGTTTAGGTGATGGTATAGCAAGAATACATGGATTAATGGAGTGTAGGCTAGGAGAACTTTTGAAGTTTGAAAATGGTGAGTTTGGAATGGCAATGAATTTAGAAGAAGATAGCATTGCATGTGTAATTTTAGGTGATGACACAAATATAAAAGAAGGGACAAAGGTTTATAGCACAGGTAAAAGTGTAGAAGTACCAGTAGGAGAAGAACTAATAGGAAGAGTTATAGATCCATTAGGAGAACCATTAGATGGAAAAGGGGAAATAAAATCCAAAAAAACTAGACCTATTGAAATGCAGGCAACAGGAGTCATTGATAGAAAAACTGTAACTGTACCACTAGAAACAGGGATACTTGCGATAGATTCTATGGTGCCAATAGGAAGAGGACAAAGAGAATTAATAATAGGCGACAGAGGTACAGGAAAGACAGCAATAGCAATTGATACTATTATAAATCAAAGAGGTAAAGATGTCATATGTATATATGTTGCAATAGGTCAAAAAGCATCAACTGTTGCGAATATTATAAATAAATTAAATGAATCCAATGCTATGGAATATACTATAGTTGTTTCGTCTACAGCAAGTCAAAAAGAGACTGTACAATATATAGCACCATATGCAGGTGTTTCTATAGCTGAAGAATTTATGTATAATATGCACAAAGATGTGCTTATCGTTTATGATGATTTATCCAAACATGCAACAGCATATAGGGCTATGTCATTATTGTTAAAAAGGCCACCAGGAAGGGAAGCGTATCCTGGAGATGTTTTTTACTTGCACTCAAGGTTGTTAGAAAGAGCAGCAAGAATAAGTGATGAATTAGGTGGAGGTTCAATAACAGCATTGCCAATAATAGAAACACAAGCACAAGATGTATCAGCTTATATTCCAACTAATGTTATATCAATAACAGATGGACAGATATATCTAGAGCAAGAGTTGTTTAATGCTGGGCAAAGGCCTGCAATAAGTGTCGGATTGTCAGTATCTAGGGTTGGAGGAGCTGCACAAATAAAAGCCATGAAAAAAGTAGCTGGAACACTTAGAATGACTTTAGCACAGTATAGAGAGCTTGCTGTTTTTGCACAATTTGGTTCAGATTTAGACAAGGCAACAAGAGATACATTGGTGCAAGGAGAAAGGCTTATGGAAATTTTAAAGCAAGAGCAATATAAGACAATTTCTAAAGAAGAACAAGTTGTTATATTATTTATTGCGATTAATAAATATTTAGTTGATGTTGAGACTAAAAAAGTAGGCGAATTTAATCAAGCGTTTATAGCTTACATAAAAGAAAATTATCCTAATATTTTAGAAAGTATAAATACAACAGGTGAGTTAACAACAAAAACAGAACAATTAGTGAGAGAGGCTGTAGTTGAATTTAAAAATGATTATGGCAAAGAAAAAGAAGAAGTAGAAACAGTAGAAGAAAAATAAACTCTCTATAAGAAAAGGGGGGATTTAATATATGGCTAAAATGCGAGAAATAAAGCTTAGAATAGATAGTGTCAAAAAAACAAAACAAATAACAAAAGCTATGAAGCTTATTTCTGTATCCAAAATGAAAAAAGCAAGAAAGCAATACGAGGATACATTGCCTTTTTATAACAGAGTAAAAGAAATAATGGCAGAGATATTAAATAATGAAGACAATATAGATAATATATTTTTTGAGAAAAAGAAAAAAAATAATAAAAAAGTAGATAACAAAAGAGATGGTAAGAAGAGCAACAAGAAAAAGGATAAGAAGTTAAATAAGAAAAAAGCATATTTTGTGTTATCAGGAGATAAGGGATTAGCAGGGGGATACAACAATAATATAGCAAGAGAAGTACAAAATTGTGTAGAAGAAGGAGACAGGTTATATGTTGCTGGATATTTTGGTAGAAACTATTTTATAAAAAAAGGATTTAATGTAGATATTCAATTTGATTATCCGGTACAAAATCCAACATTACTAAGGGCAGGAGATATAGCAGAGTTGTTTTTAACTATGTTTAAAAGGCGGGAGATAGATGAATTATATGTTGTGTATACGAAAATGGTTTCAGGGATGATTTTTGAAGCAAAGACAATGAAATTATTGCCGTTTGATTTAGATGAATTAATAAAAGACATAGGTGGATTAAAAACAGAAAAAAGTGAATTAAAATATGAACCATCTGTAAATGAAGTTTTTAGAGTGCTTTTAGAAAAATATGTAAAAGGGATTTTATATGGGCTTATGATTGAGGCATTTGTAAGTGAGCAAACATCTAGAATGACTGCGATGGATTCAGCTACTAGAAATGCTGACAAAATGATAAAAGATTTAAATTTGTATTACAATAGAGCAAGGCAAGCTGCAATAACTCAGGAGATAACAGAGATTGTTGGCGGAGTCAATGGACTTTAAGAAAAGGAGGTAAAGGTTGTGAGTAATGGTATAGGAAAAGTAGTGCAGATAATAGGACCTGTAATAGATATAAAGTTTAAACCTAATGAATTACCTAATATATATAATGCTTTAGAGATAGAATATGAAGGCAAAAAAGTTGTATGTGAGGTAATGAGTCATTTGGGGAATGATTTAGTAAGATCCGTTTCTATGTCTCAAACAGAAGGATTAAAAAGAGGTTTAGATGCAAAAGATACAGGTTCACCAATAAAAATGCCAGTAGGAAAAGAGGTTTTAGGAAGAGTATTTAATGTATTAGGAGAGCCTATAGATAAATTAGGAAAAGTAAAAACTAACGAATATTTACCTATTCATAGAGCAGCGCCTACATTAGAAGAGCAAAAGGGTGCTACAGAAATTTTTGAAACAGGAATAAAGGTAATAGATTTATTAGCACCATATTCAAAAGGTGGCAAGATAGGCTTGTTTGGTGGAGCTGGAGTTGGAAAAACTGTTTTAATACAGGAATTAATCAGAAGAATAGCCACAAAACATGGAGGTTACTCTGTTTTCACTGGAGTTGGAGAACGTTCTAGAGAAGGAAATGACTTATGGAATGAAATGAAAGAGTCTGGAGTTTTAGAAAAAACTGCTTTGATATTTGGTCAAATGAATGAACCACCAGGAGCGAGGATGAGAGTTGGTTTATCTGGACTTACTGTTGCTGAATATTTTAGAGATAGTTTAGGTCAGGATGTTTTATTATTTATAGATAACATATTTAGGTTTGTGCAAGCGGGTTCAGAAGTTTCAGCTCTGATGGGTAGGATGCCGTCTGCAGTTGGATATCAACCAACTTTAGCAACAGAGTTGGGAGAATTGCAAGAAAGAATAACATCCACAAACAAAGGCTCAATAACATCAGTACAGGCAGTATATGTTCCTGCAGATGATTTAACAGATCCAGCGCCAGCTACAACATTTGCACATCTTGATGCTACTACAGTATTATCAAGGGAAATAGTGGATCTTGGAATATATCCGGCAGTTGATCCGCTAGATTCGACATCAAGGGCATTGGATCCAAAAATCGTAGGGGAAAGACATTATAATGTTGCAAGGAAAGTGCAAGCGATATTGCAAAGGAACAAGGAATTACAAGATATAATAGCAATACTTGGCATGGAAGAATTATCAGAAGAAGATAAACTTACTGTATATAGAGGTAGAAAAATACAAAGATTTTTATCACAGCCATTTTTTGTGGCACAGAATTTTACTGGGTTGGAAGGAAAATATGTTCCAATAGAGGAGACAATAAGAGGATTTGAGGATATAATAGAAGGTAAGATGGACGATATATCCGAAACACATTTTTTAATGGCAGGTAATATTGAAGAAGTATATGAGAGGGCGAAAGCATCTGAAAGTGAGGAATAATGATATGGAAAAATTATTTAAGCTAGAGATAGTTACGCCAGATAAAAGATTTTTTGACCAAGAAGTATCTATGATAGTGGTGAATACTAAAATGGGTAAAATTGGTGTAATGAGAAATCATGCACCAATGGTGTTTGCTGTAACGCCAGGAATAATAAAGATAAGAAAAAATAACCAAGATAAGAAAGCTTTTGTTAGCGAAGGTTTTATGGAAGTAAATAATAATGTTGTCACACTAATGGTGGATGCTGCAGAGTGGCCAGAAGAAATAGATATAAATAGAGCATTAAGAGCAAAACAAAGAGCAGAAGAAAGATTAAAAAGAAAACTTGCAGAAAAAGAATATATAAATTCGAAAGCTGCATTGTTAAGAGCAATAGAGAGAATTAATATAACTAAAAAAAGTATTTGACAAAAGGGGTTTTTGACATGGAACAGAGGGTAAGAACAAGATATGCGCCAAGTCCAACAGGATATATGCATATTGGGAATTTAAGGACTGCGTTGTATGAGTATTTGATCGCCAAAAAAAATAAAGGTGATTTTGTATTAAGAATAGAGGATACAGACCAAGAAAGATATGTAGAAGGAGCAGTAGATGTTATATATAATACGTTAAAGCTTGCAGGATTAAAACATGACGAAGGTCCAGATATAGGTGGAGAATATGGACCGTATGTCCAAAGTGAAAGAAAGAATATATATTTAGAGTATGCCAAAAAGTTGGTGCAAAAAAAGGAGGCATACTATTGTTTTTGCACAAAAGAGAGACTTAGTAAATTAAAAGAGTCTCAGTCGGAATATGGAGAAGATGGATTTAAATATGACAGACATTGTTTAAGTTTAAGTAATGAAGAAATTGAGAAAAATTTAAAAGATGGTGTTCCGTATGTTATAAGGCAAAAAATGCCAACTGAAGGGGTTACAGGCTTTGATGATTTTGTATATGGGCATATTGAGATTGAAAATAAAGAATTAGACGATCAGATTTTGATAAAATCGGATGGGCTTCCTACATATAATTTTGCTAATGTTATAGATGACCATCTTATGAAGATAACACATATAGTAAGAGGAAATGAATATTTAACATCTACACCAAAGTATAATTTGTTGTATAAAGCTTTTGGATGGGACTTGCCGTCTTATGTCCATGTACCACTAATATTAAAGAGTTCAGGACAAAAGCTTAGTAAAAGAGCTGGGGATCCGTCATTTGAGGATTTAATAGAACAGGGATATTTGGTAGATGCTATAGTGAATTACGTTGTTTTATTGGGCTGGAGTCCTAAGGGAAATGAAGAGATTTTTTCATTAAAGGAGCTAGAGGATATATTTGATATATCAGGTATAAGTAAATCACCTGCTATATTTGACATGAATAAATTAAATTGGTTTAATACAGAATATATAAGAAGAATGGATCTAGAAAAGTTCCATGAGTTGGCTATTCCATATTATAAAGAATTGCCAAATATGGATTTAAAGAAGGTAAGTAAATTAGTACAACAAAGGATAGAAAAATTGACAGATATACCATCAAAATTAGAATGTTTTGAAAGGTTACCAGAGTACCATAATGAAATATATGTTCATAAAAAAATGAAAACTAATTGTGAGAATTCACTAGATAGTCTAAAGGCTGCAGTTGTGGCTTTAGAAAAAGTAACTGATTGGAATGAAGAAAATATACATAATGCATTATTTTCTCTAATAGAAGAATTGGGTATAAAGAATGGTCAGATGTTGTGGCCAGTTAGAACTGCTATTACAGGACTTATGGCATCGCCAGGAGGAGCAATTGAAATAGCAGATATTTTAGGAAAAGATGAAACAATAAGAAGGATAAATGTGGGTATAGAAAAACTAGGGGGTTTTAAATAATATGACAGAGAATGAGAGACTATATTCTAATTTTATACAAGATATAATAGATGAGGATTTAGAAAAAGGAACTTATAGTAGAAAAATACATACTAGGTTTCCGCCAGAGCCAAATGGATATTTACATATAGGACATGCTAAGTCAATTTGCTTAAATTTTACATTAGCAAAGCAAAATAATGGTATATGTAATTTAAGGTTTGATGATACAAATCCAAGTAAGGAAGAAGTTGAATATGTAGATTCAATAATGGAAGATGTAAAATGGTTAGGCTTTGATTGGGAAGATAGATTATATTATGCATCAGAATATTTTGATAAATTATATGAATTTGCAGTAGAATTAATAAAAGAGGGCAAGGCGTATGTTTGTGATTTAAATGCAGATGAGATAAGAGAATATAGAGGGACTTTAACAGAAGCTGGAAAAAATAGTCCGTATAGAGATAGAAGTGTTAAAGAAAATTTGGATTTGTTTAACAGAATGAAAAATGGTGAGTTTGCTGATGGTGAAAAAGTTTTGAGAGCCAAGATAGATATGGCATCTCCCAATTTAAATATGAGAGATCCTGTTATATATAGAATTTTAAAAGTTAGTCATCATAGAACAAAAGATAAGTGGTGTATATATCCTATGTACGATTATGCACATCCTTTGTCAGATTATTTAGAGGGTATTACGCACTCAGTTTGTACATTAGAGTTTGAAGCACATAGGCCATTGTATGAGTGGGTTTTAAATGCACTGGATTTACAAGAATGTCCAAAACAGATTGAATTTGCAAGATTAAATTTAGGATACACAGTGATGAGTAAGAGAAAATTATTAGAGCTTGTTAAAAATAAATATGTTGATGGATGGGATGATCCTAGAATGCCTACGATATCTGGGTTAAGAAGAAGAGGATACACACCATCATCTATAAGAGATTTTTGTGCAAGGATTGGAATATCAAAAGCAGAGAGTATGGTTGATATTGGCTTACTAGAACATTGTATAAGAGAAGAATTAAATAAAGATGCAGCAAGATGCATGGCAGTTTTAAGACCACTAAAATTGGTAATAGATAATTATCCAGATGATTTGGTTGAAGAATTTGATGCAGAAAATAATCCTGAAGATGAAGGAATGGGTGAGAGAAAGGTTAAATTTTCAAAAGTGGTTTATATAGAAAGAGATGACTTTATGGAAAATCCACCTTCAAAATATTATAGATTAGCAGTAGGAAAAGAAGTCAGATTAAAACATGCATATTTTGTAAAGTGTGAAAGCTTTGTAAAAGATGAAAAAACGGGTGAAATTGTAGAAATACATTGTACTTATGATGAAACAACAAGAGGTGGTAATGCGCTTGATGGAAGAAAAGTAAAAGGTACCATACAGTGGGTTTCTGAAAAATATGCTATACCTGCTCGTGTTAATTTATACGATAATTTGTTTACGGTAAAAAATCCAGATGATGATAGCGAGGGTAAAACATATAAAGATTATCTAAATCCAAATTCTTTAGAAGTGATAGAAAATGCGATGGTAGAATATAGTCTAAAGGATGCAAAAGTAAAAACAAGGTATCAATTTTTAAGAACGGGGTATTTTATATTAGATGATAAAAAAGAAGATAAACTTGTGTTTAATAGAATAGTTGGATTAAAGGATTCTTGGGCAAAAATTTCTAAGAATAATTAAAGATAAGGTCAAAACTCTTTGGTAGAGTTTTGACTTATAACTTATTAAAAGGTTAGAAAAAATAAGTTAAAAAAATAGAAATCATAAAAATGTTTGCAATTGTGAATATTTGTGATATAATTTTGTGAGTGAAATTTAGAAATTAAATATGTGTAAAAGGAAGTATTAAATGGAAAGTTTGAAATTTGAAGAATTAGAAATATCGAAAGAAATGAGAAAAGCGATAGAAGATATGGGATTTGAAGAGGCATCTTATATACAATCGCAGGCGATACCAGAAATATTAAATGGCAAGGATGTTATAGGACAATCGCAAACAGGTACTGGAAAGACAGCAGCTTTTGGAATACCTACTATAGAAATGGTCTTAAGTGGTGAAAAATGTGTACAATCTATTGTACTTTGTCCAACTAGAGAGCTTGCAATTCAAGTAGCGGAGGAATTAAGAAAATTAGCTAAGTATAAAAAAGGCTTAGGAATAGTTCCTATATATGGAGGTCAGCCAATAGATAGACAGATAAAGCTACTTAAAAAAGGAGTTCAGATAATTATAGGGACACCAGGTAGAGTAAAAGATCATATAAATAGGGGTACTATAAAGTTAGAAAAAGTAAGAAGTGTGGTTTTAGATGAAGCTGATGAAATGTTGGATATGGGATTTAGAGAGGATATAGATTTTATATTAAACAAAATGCCAGAGAAAAGGCAGACAATATTATTTTCAGCGACAATGCCAAAACAAATATTGGATATAACAAAAAAATTCCAAAAGGATCCTGTTTACGTAAAGGCTGTACAAAAAGAGTTGACTGTTCCTTTAATAGAGCAATATTATATGGAAGTAAAGGAGCATCAGAAGTGTGAGGTATTATCTAGATTAATAGATAAATATAATCCTAGGTTGTCTTTAGTTTTTGCGAATACAAAGAGAAAAGTAGATGAGGTAGTTGCAAATTTACAAGCAAGAGGATATTTAGCCGATGGTTTGCACGGAGATATGAATCAATCACAAAGAGATACTGTTATGGCTAAATTTAGGAAAGGTGTTATAGAAATATTGGTTGCTACAGATGTTGCAGCGAGAGGAATAGATGTAGACGATGTAGACGCGGTTTTTAACTATGATGTACCACAAGATGTTGAGTATTATGTACATAGAATAGGTAGAACTGGTAGAGCTGGTAGAGATGGTAGGGCATTTACTTTTGTGTCGGGTAGAGAGTTTTATAGGTTAAGGGACATACAAGTATATGCGAAAGCTAAAATCGTTTTGCATAAAATACCAACTGTATTTGACATAGAGAAAGCTAAGACCAAAAAACTTTTTGACAATATCAAGAATACAATAGATGAGGGAGAGCTTGGTACCTATATAAGTATGGCAGAGAGACTTATAGAGGAAGATTATTCTGCTATTGATGTTGCAGCAGCAGTCATTAAGTTGTATGCAGGTGATGAGAAAAAGAATGATATGTTTGGTGAAAGTGTTTTGGAAGATACAGGAGCTAAGGATGGAATGGTGAGATTCTTTGTGAATATTGGAAAGAACCATGGAATAGGACCAAAGGATATAGTATCTAGTATTGCAACAGAAGTTGGGATACCAGGAAAACTTGTTGGTAGCATAAAATTATTTGATAAATTTACATTTGTAGAAGTTCCGGAATGTTATGCAAAAGAAGTTTTACTTATAATGAAAAATAGAGAAATAAAGGGAAATAGGATTAATATAGAACCTGCAAAGAGAAAATAATAATTAATATACGTTTCATAAGCATTGTATGTCGGATTATTTAGTGACATTTAGTCATAGCTTTCTTATACAAATCCCTGTGCATACAGAAATTGGGCGATATACTAAGTCGGAGTTTTGTTTTCTGCTGAATTAGATTTTACTATAACATATATTTCATCTTTAAGAGGTGGGAAACTTCTCTTTCTTAGTTAAAATAAAGTATAGATAAAAAAACTAGGAGTGAGACAAGATGAGAAAAACGAAAATTATTTGTACATTAGGACCAGCAGTCCATAAGGAAGGAGTATTAGAAGAGTTAATATTAAAAGGTCTAAATATTGCTAGGTTTAATTTTTCCCATGGTAGTCATGAAGAACACAAAGGAAGAGTTGAATTAGTTAGAGAAGCTAGTAAGAATGTGGGATTACCGGTAGCTTTATTATTGGACACTAAAGGTCCAGAAATAAGGACAGGTAAGTTTGGACCTCAAGAGATTACATTAGTTGAAGGAGAAAGATTTACTTTAGTAAATGATGAAATTTTGGGGGATGAAACAAAAGTATCTGTGAGTTACAAGGACTTATATAAGGATGTATCCAAGGGATGTAGTATTCTTATAAATGATGGACTTGTTGAGTTAAAGGTATTAGAAATAGTTGGGAAAGACATTGTTTGTGAAGTATTAAATGGTGGTGTATTAAGTAATAACAAAGGGATAAATGTGCCTAATGTTGTAATTAATTTACCAGCATTGACAGAAAAAGATAGAGCTGATATATTGTTTGCAGTAGAAAATGACTATGATTTTATAGCAGCATCGTTTGTTAGGAAAGCTGATGATGTAAGGGCGATAAGAAAGATATTAGATGAAAATAATTCTAATATAAAGATAATATCTAAGATAGAAAATAGACAAGGATTAGACAATGTAGATGAGATATTAGAGGCATCAGATGGAATAATGGTAGCAAGAGGAGATTTAGGTGTAGAAGTTCCAGTTTATGAGGTGCCAATTGCACAAAAAATGATTATAAAGAAATGTAATGAAGCTGGTAAAATAGTTGTAGTAGCAACGCAAATGTTAGATTCAATGATAAGGAATCCAAGACCAACTAGAGCAGAAGCGAGTGATGTTGCGAATGCTATATATGATGGAACTATGGCTATAATGCTATCAGGTGAATCGGCAGCAGGTAAGTATCCAGACAAAGCAGTTAGTGTTATGAATGATATTGCAACGAATACAGAAAAGTCCATAAATTATTGGAAAAGATTTCATGAGTGCAAGGTAAATATAGATGGTACTAATTCAGATGCTGTAGCGCATGGGGCATGTTTAGTTGCTAAGGATATAAGTGCTAAGGTTATAATTACGAATATAGAAAATCAAGATGGAGTAAGAGCAATTTGTAAATTTAGACCAAACTGTGATATTATAGCGACTACACATGACGAAAAGGTATATAGACAGCTAATTTTAGCTTGGGGTGTAACACCTGTTTTAGTGGAAAATGGATTAACTAGTGAAGATATATTTAAAATAGGAAAAGAAAAAGCTATTGAGTTAGGTCTTGTAAATCAAAAAGATAAAGCTGTTTTTGTTTGTAATAATGAAAAGATTTTTTCTATAGATATAAGAGAAATTTAGTTAAAAATCTGACACATGTGATTACAATAACTCCTTTTAGATAAAAAAGGAGTTATATTAATCCCAAATTGTTATATTATCTTATGTTTTTTACGATAAAATAAATGAATGAGAAGCATACATGTTTATCAAAAGTTTTTTCTGTATTATTTAATACGAAATAGATATTGTAATAAGTTTGTTAATTTACTAGTATGAGGTTTTATTATGGGGTATTTAAAATTTAGAAGAAGTTTATTAAATATATTTTTGAAAAGAGCCTGCGAAAAAAATAAGCTAGGTTTAGTAAAGTTTTTTATTTTTTGGGGTGCAAATAAAGACGTAAAATTTATAAATAAAATAGATAAAGCAAATATATTTAGAAGTGAGGAATCTTTAATAGAAATTGCTTATCAAAACGGTGCGATTGAGGTTGCAAAATATTTAATAAACAATTCTTCTAATATAAGTAAAGAAGAATTAGAAAGAGCGTGTAGATTTGGTAGTTTAGATATAGTTGAATGTTTGATTAAAAAAGTTGATAGTTCATATATAAATAGGGCTGATGAAAATGGTTTTACGCCACTAACTAGTGCATGTTTTTTTAACAAAGAAGATATAGCACTATGCTTATTAGAATCGAGAGAAGATATGGACATAGATAAAGTTGAGGAACAACAAGGACAAAACGCCTTAATGCTTGCTTTAAGAAATAAAAACATAAAAGTAGTTGAGGCCTTGTTACGAAAAGGGGCAAACATTACAAGAATAGATAAAAATGAAAAGGTTATAATAAAAGATTATAGAGGACAAACTCCACTTATGTGTCTATTTAATCCTATGTCAGATAGCGATAATTATAATATTTATGAAGTAAAGAAGATGATTGATTATTTACTAGACAAGGAAGAAAGTTTATTATTTGAAAAAGATATTTTAGGGAAATCAGTATTAATGCATGCTGTAAACAGAGGAAATGTTGATATAGTTAGATATTTAATAAAAAAAGGATCTTTGTTAAATGATATAGATGAAGATAATAATAATGCGTTAGTGTTTGCAATTAAAAATAATGATTTTGATATGGTTAAGTGTTTAGTTGATGAAAATATTGATTTAAATAATAGGAATAAATTAGGTAAGACGCCTTTGATGTATGCTATTGAACAGAAAAATTTAAGTATAATTAAGTATTTAGTATATAAGGGGGCTAATATAAATACGGAAGACAAGGAATTAAAAAATACGATATTATATGCAATTGAAAGTAATGATGAAGATATAGTACAGTATTTAATAAGAAAAGGGGCAGATATATATATAAAATATAAAACAAAAACATCTTTGATGTATGCAATAGAAAGTGGCAATAGAAAGATGGTTGAAAGTTTTGTACAAGCACATTTTAACAAAGGTGAACAAAAGAATGATGAATATTTAAATTATGAAGATAAAAATAAAGATAATGCTTTAATATATGCATTTCGAACAAAGGATAGAAGTTTAATTGATTTTCTTATAGACATTGATGGATATAATGTAAACGCTGCGAGAACTAATAAAGATAGAATAGAAAATTTGATAAGTGTTTTTTTACATATGAGTGAGATTTTCAATGAATCGAAAGAATTAAAAAAAGATAGTGAAAGTTATGAACGTGAAGATTTAATTGATTTTTTTGATTATTTAGATCAGAGAAAAATTAAACTTAGTAAAAATAGTGTAAATAAAATTATTGATTTTTTAGTAAATATAAGTAAGAGTACTAAGGAATCAGGAGAAGTTAATGAACAATTTAAATATAATGATATGATTAATTATTTAATTGAAAAAAAAGTTATATCAGATAGGGAGAAAATATACCAAGAGGATGTATTGTCAGATGAAGTATTAGGTGATTATGATAAAATAAAAGATTTAATTGATTGTTTTATGGATGTAAATAAAAGTTTAAAAGAAGATGAAGAGATATGTAGCGTTGAGGATTTAATTAAAGCATTTTATTCTTTAAAAGAAAAAGGAATTATACTAAATAAAGATGAAGTAAAGATGTTACTAGATTTTCTAATGGATGCAAATGAGTGTTTTATAAAATTAGAAAGACCATTAGACAAAAATGAATTAATATACGAATATGAAGATTTAATTGAGTTATTTGATTGTTTAAAAGAGAGAGGAATTACATTAGATAAAAAAAAGATATTAAATTGTATTGGAGAAAGAGAGAGTACAGTTATAGATTATCTTATTTCAGATAATAAGAATTTGAATGAATGTTTAAGAAATGAAATCAAACATGTTTATGAAATTATAAAGAAAAATAATAGTAATATTAGGAAATTATTTAATAATAAACTTCAAGGTCAATTATTTATAGCAGAGAAACGAGAGAAATATGAAGATGAAAAAAAGATTTTTGAACAAAAATTATATGATAAAACAAGAGGCTTATTTGGTAGATTAAAAGATGGATTTAGGAATTTGGGAAAATGGATCAGTAAAATTTTTTATATTATAAAAAGTCCAATTGTTTATTTTAGGAAATTGCCAAATAAGTTATTAATAAGAGCTTGTAGAAAAAATAGAAAATTTTTAACCAAATTAGCATTGTTTTTTGGGGCAGATATAAATATGAAATATGAAGATTGTAATATGTCAGTTAAAGTTCTTTGTGAAAATAAGAATATAGATATGTTGAATTTACTAATGAAAAAAGGTTTAGATTTAAAAAGGAAAGATGCGAAAGATAAAACATTACTTCATTATGCAATAGATAGTGGAGATTTAAATATTGTTCGCAGTGTAATTGATAGATTAGGTACAGACTATGCAGCAAAACAAGAAGATGAAATGGGTAGAACGTATCTTATGTACGCAGTTACAAAAGGAAATTTAGAAATTATAAAAGAGTTTGTTAAGATTGGAGCATCCATAGATAAACAGAATATATGGGGAGATACTATTTTAAAATATGCTTGTGTTAGTGGTGATGAAGAGGTAGTAATTTATTTATTAGAGAATATATCAGATGCAAAGATAATTGGACAATGTGAATTGGAAGATATTATGAGTAGTTGTGATATAAATAATAATATACTGAAAATTTTAATTACGAATGGAGTATGTGCTAATAAAGAACAAGAAAGTTTGATTATAGATTTGATTTTGCGAGAGAAAGTGAATGAGTTTAAAAGTAAAGAAGATAATTGTGAGCCAATAAAAGATAAAGTTAAACTGTATGAGGAGAAGATAGAGAAATTAGGTAAAGAAGACAAGATGATAAAATAGCATGAAATTCTTATTCCACCTCTATGACGAGATTCTTATTGAAATGATTTGAGATATAGGTGGAATAGGGATATCACTCTAAAATATAAACAAATATAGAAATTAATTTTTCTATTTTTTTTTGCTAAAAAATTATGAAAAAAAGAAGGAATTCTAGAGGTATATGTTGAATAAGTACAGTGTGGAGTTTGACTTTATCTTAAAGAGGAGGTGCTTTTTGATGGCAAGTTTAGAAGATACATATGAAAGGTTAAATAATTTTATCATAGATGAAAATAAGAAAAAGAACATTATAAGATGGATATTATCTTTGATAAAGGCTAATGGACTAAAAAAATTTATAAATTCTTTAAATATAAATGAACAAGACAAAGATGGTCAGACATTATTAGATTATGCAGTGCTTAGAGGAAATGAAAAATTGGTAAAAGTGTTATTAAAAAATGGAGCAAATGTAAAGTCATATAATGATAGTATGAAACAATTGATGAATTCGATAATAGCTGAAAATAGTAGTATGATGAAATTATTATTAAAAAATGGAGCAAATATTAATGCAAGTGATGTAGATGGTAAAACTCCACTCATGTTTGCTGTTAGCAATGAAAAAGTCGAAATGATTAATGAAATTATAAAGATAGATAAGCATATCAATGCAGTTGATGCCAATAATGAAACAGCTTTAATGTATGCAGTAAGAAGTGGCAATATTAAAATTGTTGAGACATTACTTAATAATAAAGCAAACTTATACATTGAAAATATTAAAGGTGAAACAGCATTGATGATTGCAGCTTATAAAAAAGATCATGATATGATAAATTTTTTGGTAAGTAGAGGAGCAGATTTAAATGAAGAAAACAGATATGGGAAATCGGCACAAATGATTTTAAAAGAAAATTCAAATGATACACTTTATGAGAATAGTTATAAAGAAGAGAATTGGAAATTAATATTAAAAAATTTAAAAGAAAAAGAAAATTCAAATAATACACTTTATGAGAAAGAGAGTAAAGAAAATTTATTTGATTCTATCAAAGATATAAGAAATAATACAATAGTAAAAAACAATTCAACCAAACAAAATAGAGATTTTAACAAGCAAATAAGAAGAGAGCAAAATATAGGGGGAAAAGTAAACCATTTTTGATTCAAGTATCAAGGAGGGGTTCCTATTATGGAAAAGTCTACATGGAAGCCATGGATAAAAAGAACGGCATTTTTGTGTTTGTTTGTTATTTCGTTAGAGATAATATTATCTGTAGCAAAATCTTCAAATATTGTTTATGCAGACTCGGAAAATGATGTTACATTACTTGCGAGTTCAAAACCGCAAAAATTAGGAAAAGAGGTAGATCATATAAAATTGGATTTATCAGAATATAATTTACCAGAAAGGGTGGTAAAGAAAGAAAGCCCAAATGAAACTGGGTTAAAAATATTATATGATGATGGTTCATGGCTTTATTTGCATGAATATATTAATATGGAAAGTGATTATAGTATGGGGATGTTGTATGATGAAGAATTAATAAATGCACAGCATATAGTAGGTTTTGAAGTGGCACCAGGATATGAGGTTATTATATCAGATGGAACAAAAAGGAAAGATGAAAAGGGAGAAGAAAAAGAAGAACACAAAACAAGAATAATAGGTCCACTAAGGTTGTTAGGAAGGAGTGAAGCGGAGTATCTAGAAAATGAAGATTATAAAGAAAAAGATGGAAAGAAAGGTTCTATAAGGGATGAAAAAGGAGAATACGAATTATCCCCAAGTGCATTCCGAAGTAGCAGTGACAATGCAGGTGGTTTTAATTATGCTCTTGCAAGTGGGCAACAATTTAGTAAGATATGGGAGTATAATTGGGCGGATATTTTAGCAAAAGAACATAAAAAAGATTCTAACAATAAGAATATACCAGGTTCTTATTCTGTAAATGATGTAAGGGACGATGTTAAGATATTTAATATAAAATCCATAATGATAAAAAAGACTACCTTAAAAGAAGGAGTATATTTGATGCGTGGTATGTTTAACGTATTAAACGGAGAAACAGCAAAGGATATGGAAGAAAGTTTTAATAGAGGGATATTTGAATACATATCACCAAATATAAATGAAGATGATCCAGAAGTTATGTATTATGCAAATGAAATGAAAACAAATGGTAGTGTAAATGGAATAATGGTGGTAGGTAATTATGAAGTTAGGATGCAGAGAAATAGATCCAAAGCGGAGATAGGAGAAGAATCTAGTACATCCACAGAATATTTAACTGTCCAAGGAAGCAAAAATAAAGCAGTAGTTATAACAGATGCGTGGAGACTAAATTATGGATATAGGGAAGTTGATAGTGATGGTATACCAAGATATTCAGTTAATTTAGTAAAAGGTATGCTGAATGCGTTAGTGGAGTATGAAAAGAATACAATTGTTGCAAACGGTATTGTTGCAGGTACTGGACTTGGTTTAATTGGATTACATGCAATAGGAGCAGCAGCGCCAGTATTAGCACATATATTAGGAGTTGTTGGAATTGCGACAGGAGGAGTAGGGTTTGTAATAGAGGCAGTAGTAATTGGTGCAGCAGCAGCGATTACTGCCGCTATAGTGTGGGTGGTAGGTATATTAAAAACAAAGAAAAGATTAGATGAAACAATGGAAGTAAAACCATATTATAATGATTTAGTTAATGTAATGATAATTCAGCGTGAAGAAGGAGCAAAAGAAGTAGATTATGACAACTGTGTTTATTTTGAAGCAAAAGATACACAATATGCATTTACGAGAAAAGGTGAAGTTAGTAAAAATAAATATGAAGAATTTAAGGAGAAAGAAAAGTTGTTTGAGATAAGTAGATATGACACATATGTAAAACTTTATGATTTGCCTGAAAATAAAGAAGAGCCAGTTGTAACAGCATATACTAAAGAGAATTTTAAAGGTGATTATTTTAGGTTTTATACAGGTGAAACTAATAATATAGGTGAGGATAGAGAAATCGAAAAAATAAAGTCAATTGAAATAGCCCCAAATACAAAAGTTATTTTTTCGGATCAGGAAGATTGTTATCACATAACAAAACCTAACTATGGAACTATAGAGAGAAATGATGGAGAAACAAATGCTTTGGTAGTTGAAGGCCCGGCCTATATAAGTGATTTAGGTAAATATTTGGATAGTTGTTATATAAAAGGAAATCAATTAGAAACTAATAAAATGGTACTAAAATCATTTAGAGTGCAGTATGCAAAAAATACAGATAAGGGAGTTTCTGTTTATAGAGAGCAAGATGGTATTGGAACGTTTGAAAATAATGAAGTACTAATAAATAGCATAAAAGATACAATAAATGTTATGGAACAAAATATAAAAAATAAAAAAATGATTTCTGGAGCAAAGAATATATTAGCTGAAGGACTTGCGTATTTAGGAATAAAAATTAACACAAATTCTAATCAGAAAGAAGAAGAAATAAGAAAACAAGAGCAAGAATTAATGATACAAAAAAACAATGTTAAAGAAATTTTGGAAAAAGATGTAAATTTACTTACGGTAGATGATTTGAACGGTAAGCAAATAGATTTGTTACAATATTTCCCGCAATCAGTTTCTATAAGGGGTAATTATTTTGTAAAGTTATATGATGAAAATGACAATGTAACTAGAACATTAATAGGTCCAGCTCAAAATTATAATTTACGATTAGATCCAGAGAATGAGCAGAAATTGAGAGATTATTCAAATAGTATAAATACCTATAAGTTGTTTACAGATAGTGAAAAGTTAGATTATGAAGATGTAAAGGTATACGAGGCATCTACTTTTGGGAAAAATTATAGTTTTGATACTGTAGACATAAAATATGAAGATGGTCAGGCAGTAGATGTTGGTGACGATTATATGGGAGTAGAATTGGGTATAATAATAGGTGGTCAAAATTCAAACGGACTAGGCTATAATAATTTAAGTACAAAAGCATTAGAATATTTGAAAGAATTTTGTGAAGCCCATAAGGGAAGTCAACAGGATGCTATAAATGATAGAAATATAAAAGGAGTTCCAGATAAAGACGCAAGCATAAGAATAATTTCAAGAGCATTTTTGAATTTTTATAGAAAGAAGAGTAAGGAATTTATTAAAACTAGTATTATTAAAGAAAATGGAAAGGTTAGTGAAGATAGAATTTTAAAGGATAATATGGCTCATATTTTAGATGTTCTTTATAAAAATAAAGATTATTTAGCTCTTAAGGAAAAGTATAAATTAGAGAGAGAAAATGCTAAAGCTATGGTAGAAAAAACAAAAGGTTATGTAGATTCCATAAAAGATATGTACACAAAATGGAAAAATATGAAGATAGTAATAAATAAATTAACACAACGTGATGCAAAGAGTAGAAGTCTAGAAAATGTAGATGGAGTTATACTTTACCAAGGTAAGAATTATAATGAAAGTTTAGGTGGTCCAGAAAATGTTTGGACAAGAATACCAAAAAATCAGCTTGTAAATGTATCTACAGGAGAGCCAGAAGCTGGTATTACATTATCCAAGGAAAGTGGTTTTAGTATGGAAGTTGAGTATGATAATATAAATTCCATAAAAATAACAGGAACATTAGCAGGAGTATACCAATTAGTTATAACAGATGATAAAGGTGTAGTAAAGAAAACTAGGTATAGTATACCAAACTTAAAAGAATTTTTTGGTAAAGCTAATGATGAAACATTAAGAATAAAATCAATAAAATTAGAGAAAGCTGCTGAAACTAAGGATTTGGAAATTTTATTAGATGTTTCTAATAAAAGTAATACCGTAGCCGAAATAAGTGATTTCAAAAAAATAAATACAACAGAAACACGAGTTAAAAAACAAGAAATGTCAACATCGGGTGAAACTGATTTTACACAACGAGAAGTATATATGGTATCATTATTTGATGTATTAGATAAAATAGGAGCGAGTATGGAATATTCATATAAATATGATATTACAGGGGCAAATGCAGATGAATTAGTAGGTGTTAAAATAATAAGAGATGTAGGCGACATAGGTACTACGACACCATTTAAAGCAGGTGAGAAAAAGGAAACGTACCATAATATCGATAAGAACATAAACAAAGTAGTAAGGGAAGTGGAATTGAAGTTTAATAAAATGTCCATTGAAGATATATTTAGTAGCTCTGAATTTACGGTAAATGATGAATATAATTATACACAAGAAAGTAGAGGAATGATAATAACTGATCATGGATATGTAACTGATGCTAATAATGAAGAAATTGAAGTTGATAATGCAGTAGTAACAAGATATTATAAAGATGTGTTAGAAGTACCACCAATGTTTGTGAAAGAGGATTATAGGGAAGTTATAGAAAATGGTGAGAAGGTTATAGAAAATGGTAAGGCCAAAAAAATAAGTTATATGAGAGCTATTAGAGAAGATGAAGTAAATATAGGAAATGATACTAAGTTAGCAGTTAATGAAGAAAACGAAAAAAAGGGTAATTCTAAATTATTATACGTGCCAGTGTGTTATAAAGAAGGAGAAAACGTTTTTACAGGATATTTATTTGAGCAATTGGGTATAAAGGCAAGCATAGCGAACGGAAAAATAAAACTTCAATATTAAGAGTTAGGATAAGGGTATTTTTGCAAATTAGCAGATAAAATCCCTTATTCTTAATTAATGGGAACCTTTTTTTGAGATAAACATAGTATATGTTAAGTCATGTTTTATTGGAGGATAATAAAAAATGAAAGAAGAGAAAGAAAGGGAAAAAGAAAAAGTTGAAGAAAAAACTAAACAACAGGTAAAGCAAAAGTGTATGTATTGCCCATATTGTATGAATCAAATTTGTCCTGTGTCTAGTGATATGGATGTAGAATATCAAGTAAACGAAATGTATCCAAGTGTAAATGGTGGTATGCAGTATCAAATGAATGAAATGTATCCCATGAAACCTAATATGCCAAATTGGTGGGCTCAAAATCCATATGAATATAAATATTTTCATGATGCTTGGGCTCAAAATCCATATACACCTAATTATATGCAAGATATGATAGGAGAACAATATAAAAACCCAAATACTCAAAGAATTATAAATAATACATCTTATGGTTGTTGTTGTAATCCATATGGATTAGGTAGATATTAAAAACATTGACTAGTTAATAAAATATTTTTTGTTAACTAGTCATATATGTGGTATAATTTATGTGGAAATAAGTATAAAGGAGGATGGCACAATTTTAGTTAAGTTATTGAAATTGTGATAATACAAATGAAAGTTTTATTTTTGTCAGTTTCGACAGGAGGAGGGCATTTAAAAGCTGCAAAAGCTCTCAGTGAATACATAAAAATGGTAGATGATACTTCAGAGATACTAGTTATAGATACTCTAAAGTATGCTAGTCCTATTGTGAACAAAATTATAGTGAATACTTATATAAATATGCTAAAGTTAACCCCTAAGGTATATGGTAAAATATATAATGCATCAGATACTAATAGTTGTTTAGTTGGCGAGAATTTGAATTATTTAGGAAGTGGTGTTAATGCGTTATTTTCTTTTAAGATAAATAAATTAGTTAAAGAGTTTAAACCAGATATAGTTGTTTGTACACATCCATTTTCATTACAAATGGTGAAAAAGCTAGATATCCCAACAATAGCTATATTAACAGATTATGCGATGCATCCGCTTTGGGTAAAAAATTGTATAGATGCATATGTTATTCCACATGAGTTTTTGATAGAAGATGCAGTGGATAAGGGAGCAGATAGACAAAAAATTTATCCTCTTGGAATTCCAATTGAAAATAAATTTTTGAAGGAATACAATAGGAAAGATATTTTAAATGAATTTGGATTAGAGGATAAAACCACATTTTTGATTATGGGTGGAAGTTTAGGTCTTGGTAAGATAGAAGATGTATTTTTGAGGCTTGCAGAAAGTAGAAGAGAATTTCAAATAGTTGTTGTAGCTGGGTCAAATCAAAAATTAAAAAGAAAATTAGAGAAGCATGTTAAATATATACATAGCAAAAATGTTTGTATATTAAATTATACAGATAAAATAGATAAGTTAATGGAGATATCAGATTTTGTTATAACAAAACCAGGTGGGTTAACTGTAGCAGAGTCTTTGGCAAAAAGATTGCCCATTTGTATAATATCTCCAATTCCAGGGCAAGAAGAGAAAAATTCTGATTTTTTATTGAATTGTGGAGTTGCAATAAATTTTGGTAATGGAAAAATAGATAGTTTTTTAAGTCAAATTATGGATAATAGGGCTAAAGTAGATAGTATGAAAAAGGTAGCAGGTGTTTTAGCAAAGCCAAATGCATTAAAAGATATATATAATCTTATGTGTAAGCTTATAAAAGATAATAAATTAAAAAGAGGTGTAAATTGTGATATTTCTCATGGTGATAATTGCGTTTATACTAATGAGAAGATATGATAAATGTGCGACTTTTAGAAAAATATTAAGAAAAGGTTTTGGTATTTTTAAAGATAAAAAGATTTTGAACAGATTAAATAGAGCCATAAAGGAGTTTAAAAAATATTAAAATTAAATAAATTTAAACTGAATGAAAAGCCAGGGTAGGATTATTTGTCTACCTTGGTTTTTCATTATTAAAATATACTAAAAGTATTAGTCTTCTATATTAATTAGATTGATATTTTCACCAAGAGAATCTTTTATAAGCTCAACTTCTCTATTTTTACAAGTAAATAATATGATTTGATAGTTGTTTGATAATTCTCCTAAAAATTCTATTGTCTCCTTTGTACGAATATCATCATATGCAGCAAAAACCTCATCTAAAATTATAGGCAAAGATTCATTAGTTTTGCTAGATATAATTTCTAAAAGAGCTATTCTTAAAGCAAAATATATTTGATCTGTTGTACCAGAGCTTAAATAATCTTCTGAAATAACAAGAGAAGAATTTTTTGCAATAGTATTTATATTAAAAGAATCATCACATGAAAGATTAGTATATTTATTGTTAGTTATTTTACCAATAATCTCACCAAGACGCGAATTAAGTTTTGGCATAAAATCGTTACTCAAGTCTTCATTTACTTCATCTAATGTATCCATTGCTATTTGTAGAGCAAGCCTTGTCTCTTGCAAAGATTTCTTTTCGTCTTCTTTAATAGAAATTTCTTGTTGAATGGTGGCCAAATCTTTATTTATAGAAGAGACACTAAATTTATCTTGCAAATGTTTTATAATATCAGTTATCAATTTTTTATAATCTTCTATACTTTCGTTTATAGATTGCATTCTTTTTTCAGAATCTGTTATAGATTGTCTAGAAGAATTATACAAATTGTAGTTGTAATCATATTTAGATTTAGAGGATACAAACTCTTCTAATGAAGATACACCAGCTTTAGAAAGATTTGACTGTATAATGCTTTCCAAATCAACAATTTCACGTTTCGTGCCAGACAAAGTACTTTCTAAAAATTCCTTTTCACTTTTAAATTCGGCCTTATCTTTTTTATAATTCTTATAAGAGTTATAAGTTAAAAAAGATGATACTAAAAATATACTACCAAATAAAATTCCTAAAAAATTTGTAAGAGAACCTTTATATAAAAGTCCCAATATAATCAATAAAGAAACTGAAGAAATTGCTCCATACTTAGTGAAATTAAATGGAGTAACAGATTTCATTTCTGATAAGTGTTTATCTAAATTAATAATCTTATCTTGGAGTGAAGATATTCTTTTTTTGTTTGAGATTAGTTCATCAGTAGTTCCTGCGGGAAAAATTCTAAATACTTTGTATTCACGAATATTTTCACGATAAGTATCAAGCATACTTTTATATGTTGACATTTGTTCTTCTAATCCATCAGCAACAGTGGTTAATTCTGAAATTTTTCGTTCATATTCATTTATAGAAGATAAATAGCCATTCAATTCTTCACTTAATTTTTCATTATCAGAAGAAGTCCTTATTAAGTTTTCTAAATCTTCTTTTTTAAAATTTGGGTTTTGAAATATATTACTAAACTTCAAAAAATATTCTCTTTTTGCATCTAAATCTCTTTTATCTTGATATAATTTATCTAACGTATTTTCAATAATGTTTAGTGGAGCTTTTGTAGTTCTGTCAGTACCAACATGAGTCTTTATAGCATCTTTTAATGTATCATAAGCTTTTCTAAATGACAAAATTTCTAACGAGTCACCATTTTGACTAGATAATTCTTCAAGTATATTTTTGCCTTCTTTGTGTTCTATACAAACATTTGATTGCTTTACAAAACAAGTCTGTTCAAATAATGACGAACTAAGACCAAGTTGTTTTTGGGCGAACAAAACGCCTTCATCTCTATTTTGATCAAATTCATTAGAAATATCTTTTAAATTGTTATCATATAGCTTAACAGTATTTTGAGAAAAATCACGTTCTATTAAAAAGTTTGAAGAATCGTCTAAAGTATAACTAAGAGTTCCTCTGTAGGGGAAGTTTTCAACAGGCTGAAATTTTTTCAATTCTGCCAAACCATTTTTTGTGGTACGTCTGCCACCTTTTAGAGAAAAGAACATACCTTTTATAAAAGTCTGTAATGTGGATTTACCAGCCTCGTTGTTTCCGAATACAACATTTATGCCATTTTTTAATTCCATAGAAAAATCATTTAGTTTCCCAAACCCGTGTATATCTATTTTGTTTATTTTCATAATATTTTTTCACCCCCTATATATTAACATCATTTTCATCTATTGCTTGTACACCGTAGTGTAAGGAAGAATACAAAATCCTTTTTTTATCTTCATCGGGTTCGTTTGATATTTTATCTAATATTTTTGATACAAATAATCCACGAAGCCCAGGTTCTTTCGCTAAAACTTCCCAGTCATAGTCAGGAGAAGTATTGTTTATTATGTTAAGATAAAAGAACTCACTGTACAAACAATTGTATATATAATCCGTATCCAATAAAAAGCCCTTTTGTAAATATCCTTTTATACTTATTTGAGCCAAAAAATCCTTTGGATTTGGGACAACTTTACCAATTTTATTTTTTATTTCATCGATAACCAAAAGATCGTTATTTATGCTGGGAATAGTTATTTCTAACGATTCGTAAGAATTAATATTTGTTGGTATAAACTCTACATCTATCTTTAAAGATTCCCTTTTATCTATTGTTCCAACAAAAACTCCATGCGGACCAATCTCATCAAATCCTAAAGGCTCAGGGCTTCCAGGATTATAAACATTTCCTTTAATAAATTTTTTATGAAAATGTCCAAGGCCAACATAATCCATACTAAGCTCATCTAAGTATTCAGAAGATATAGGGTTGTATTTGCAGTTATCCAAATCAAAATCAAGTGTACCATGTGTTAAAAGAATATTTATAGCATTTTTGTCAAGAGGATCAAAGTTGGGGATAAAGCATTCAGGTTCCTCAAAATTTAAGAAGCTAGACCCGTAAATATATGCATCAAATTCATCAATGTACGCATAACTTATGCGCTTTTTAAAAGTAATAACATTATTTTCCCATTTGTATGAAAAATAATGTGAACTTTGCACAGCAGGGTCATGATTTCCGCAAGTTAAAAATATTTTAACATTAGGTATTTTTTTAAAACATTCATTTATAAAATTAATGGATGATAAAGTTACATAATTATGTTCAAAAAGATCACCAGAAATAAATAAAAAATCAACTTTTTCATTTATAGCAATATCTATTATATTAAGAAATACATTTCTTAAAGTTTGTCTTCTGTTTTGAGCAACAACATCTGGTAACGAAGAAAAAGGGCAGTCTATATGTAAATCTGCACAATGTAAAAATTTGACTTTTCTTACCGCATCTTGTTTCATAAAAAATCACTCCTCACAAAATATTATAAACTTAACTAAAAATATTAACAAGTATAATTTGAAACTATTTAGTAAAAAATACTAGAATATAGACTATTTGGAGGATTTTTTATGAATAGAAAACTTAATATATTTTTGGGATTTATTGTAGTAAGTCTAATTAGTATTTTGGTGTATGAATATAAAAGAATAGATAATTTAGAAATGGAGCTTAACAACAATTATAATAGAGCATTTTATGATATGTTGGGATATGTAGAAAACATAAACACAATAATGACTAAAGCATCCATTTGTTCTAATTGTCCTAAAACTTCAAATTTATTAGAAGAAATATGGCAAAAAGCTAATATGGCACAAGAAAATTTAAACATGATTCCTATAAAACAATCTACACTAAGTAAAACTTCTAAATATTTAAATCAAGTTTCTGATTTTGCATATTCTTTAAATAAGCAAAGTTTGCAAAAAAAAGATTTAAAGAAAGAACAATATGATACGTTGCAAAAATTACAAACATATTCTGAAGTTTTACTAGATTCTCTAAAAAAATTAGAACGTGATATAAATTCTGGCAAAACGAGTTTCTATAAGAAAATAAAAAATATAGATAAAATATTGCCAAATGAAAATCATTTAGTAGAAGTAGAGAAGAATTTTCAAGATTATCCCACATTAATATATGATGGCCCATTTTCTGATCATATAAATAAAGTAAAACCAAAAGGATTGACTGGGGATAAGATATCAGAACAACAAGCAAAAGAACGAATAAAAAAATTTTTATCAGATAAGAATTTAGGCAAAATAACCAAAATAGGAACCACAAAAGGCAATATCCAAACATATAATTTTGAAGTAAAAATTAAAAATGATATAGCATATATAGATGTTACAAAGATAGGTGGTCATATTTATTCTATGATGTACAATAGAGAAGTGTCAAAAGAAAAAATAAATATGGATAAGGCAAAAAAATTAGCATTAAAATTTCTAGAAAAGAATGGATATAAAGACATGAAAGATACTTATTATCAGAAAGAAGATAATATAGCTTTGATAAATTATGCATCAAGTTATGATGATATAATTTGTTATCCTGATTTAATAAAAGTAAAAATTGCATTAGATACAGGAGAGGTTGTTGGCTTTGAATCTCGCGGATATATAACATCTCACACAAAGAGAAATATCCAAGATGCAAAGATATCATTAGACGAAGCGAAAGAAATAATAAATAAAAATGTAGAGATTTTAAAAAGTGGGATGGCTATAATACCTACGGACTTAAAAACTGAAGTTTTGACGTATGAATTTAAAGGAAAACTAAATGGTAAAGACTTTTTAGTATATGTTAATGCAGTGACAGGTGAAGTGGAAAATATATTGATGATTATAGATACAGAAAACGGAGTGCTTACTATCTAGGCAAAAAAATGCTTGAACAATGGTAATTATTTTAGTAAAATAAGATGTAAGAAGCAGTTTTTTGTAAGAAAGGAAGGATTAGTATGAGGAAGATACTTTGCACATTATTCACTTGTTTTTTAATTTTTTTAGGAACTAGTGAAGGTTTTGCATTTGATGGGGAAATTTTAGCACCTAAAAAATTAGAAAAAGGAGATAAAATTTGTATAATAGAGGCTTCAATCACAAATCAAGTAGTTTTAGAAAATTATAATTCACGTATAGACTCGATTGTGGAAAAACTAAAAGATAGAGGATTTGAAGTAGTAGTATATGAAGATGTATTTGTCAAAACACCATTAGAGTTAGGAGAAGGAACTGAAAAACTAAGAGCAGATTTATTTAATAAAGCAGTACATGACCCAGAAATAAAAGCTATATTTGCTTTTTGTGGTGGTTACGGTGCAATGCAGGTTTTAGACAAGATAGACTATGATGCATTTAGAGATAGTAGAAAAATTTTTGTTGGATTTAGTGATGAGACTGCCATTGAGCTTGCTATTTTTGAAAAAGCTGGTGTTATAACTTTTCACGGGCCTATGGTTGGTTCCACATTAAATTATGAGGAGACTAGAACTTTTGATAATTTGTTTGATATATTAATGAATCCTAGAAAGTCTTTTGAACTTCGTAATATAGATGATGACTCTAAATTTAAAGTTTATGAAAATGTGGGCCAACACAAAAATAAGTATGACAAAAGTTCTGGAAAACTTGTTGGAGGGAATCTTTGTCTTATGCAAAATTTAGTTGGAACTCCTTATGAACCTAATTATGAAAATAAAATTTTATTTTTTGAAGAAGTTGAAGAGAGTTGTTACAGAATACATAGAACACTTTGGCATTTAAAATTAGCAGGGAAGTTGGATAATGTTTCTGGGATTGTGATAGGGAAATTGACACCAGTATCTTGTGAAAGTGAAGAATATTTGAGACAAGCTTGTTTTGATGTACTAAAAGATGTTAATGTTCCAATAATATATAATGTACATGCAGGACACATAAAAAATCCGCTAACTTTACCAATTGGTGCTGATGTTTCAATTATTGGTGAAAATATAATCGTAAACCAATATGTAGTTTGTTAAGTCAATACGAGCTTGCGAGTATTGCTGCGCCGGATTTGTGTACCCGGCAGGGTACAACTTACCATTCGAATCCGTGTGCATCCTAAAGGACGCGTTAAATTTACGTCGGAGCTTGAACTCTCGTCTTCATTGTAAATATGTACCCACCGCCTACGCTTTTTCAAGCTTAGAGACGGGGGACATCTCTGTACTTACGTTATATATATCA
>JBGUYI010000017.1:0-2284 GCA_045118635.1 Acetivibrionales bacterium | reverse complement strand
AATTGAAAATACACTAGACGATCCAAATCATAACTATAGTGTTAAATTTGAGCCATTATTAGTGGACTTTATTAAGGAGAATAGATAATTATGAAACTATCTTCTAAAACTATTACCGCCATTAAGATGTTCATCGATTTAGGTGAACACTATGAAGATGGCTATATCTCTTTAGTGGATATCGCCAATCGAAAAGAATTATCCAAGAAATTTTTAGAACAAATTGTGCCGTTATATAAGGCTAGTGGCCTATTACTTGGTGCAAGAGGCAACCAAGGTGGGTATCGTTTAGCTAAATCCCCTAACGAAGTCACTTTAAAAGATATTATCTATGTATCTGAAATTGGACTAGGAAAAGAAAATGTTGGCTACGCCCCTATTGATGATTTCTTAAATCAAATAGATAAGCATTTAGAAATCTATTTAGAAAAGAAAACATTAGCCAATTTAGTTGAATCGGCGAAAGAATCTTATTCAAACGATTATATCATTTAAAAAGAGCTTTAGGCTCTTTTGCTTTATTCATATTAAAAATCCTTTCTATTTTCGGCTCTTAATATTCCTTCTTTAACAAGTGCGAAGTAAACTCATTGATGAGTTTTTTAAATGCAAAAAAGATATGGGGTTCCCATAGGTGCCAGGTGGGGTACATATAGGTATATGAGGTGGTTCACCATAGGTATAAATGAAACCGCTATTTTTTACCTTCAGAATCAAACTAGTAAACCTGGAAACTGCTTAAAATAAACAAAAAATGAGGATTTCTCCCCATTTCTCGTGTTTTTTTATCGTAAACCTTTGTATCAAAGTATGTATACGATTATGGGTGCCTTGTTCAATATTGACACATTTGTACAGATTTATTATTGATTGTACAATTTGTGCTATCATTGTACACCCGTTATTTACCTATTAATTTTTTAAAGGAGCCTATTTCATAATTTGGTAAATAGAAATAGTATTCTTCGCCATTGATTAATAAATTAATTGAATAATATTGTTTAATCCAAATAAGTCCAGATTGATTAGTGTAAATCTTATATTGTTTATATTTATCAGATCTAAAATTCTCACTTTTATTCCATTTAGGAAGAGGCATTCTTTTGTTAATTTCGCTTATTTCCCCGACAGAATTTAAAGGAACACCTGCAACAAACGAATTGTCTGCAAAACACAAACACTCATTTTCGATGAAAATATACATCTCCTGATTTATATATTGAATTAATGACATTTGATCAATTTTTTCTTCGCCATTTTTGTTTTCTTTGACAATAGCAAAAATAACATCCATTTTAATACTTGTCTCAGGTATGTCTAATTCAAAGCGAGATTCCTTAAGGGTTTTTTCAACTTTTTGAACGTATGCTTGAACATCAGAATCAGCATCAGCCTTTTTATTTTTAATTCTAAATATCAAATAGAGAGACAATCCAATAATAAATAGTCCGATGCCCATAAAGAACATCCAACCCCTGTCTTGAAGAGCATGTTGGAAACCATCCTTAGCAAATAACATTCCAACAACAAATAGTCCACCAAGTGGCATCAAAAGGAGAGCCACATATGCTACCCAAGAAGGTATTGTTTTCTTTTTTTGTAATTGTTTCCCTTCTGCAGAAAGATTATCGAACTCAGTTTCCTTATCTTCAGAAGTTCTTCTTAATGTAAATTTTACAATGGTATTACTATTTTTCTTCTTGTTAAATCCGAATAAATATTTCATAAATATATTCTATATTACGGCAAAAATGATATCAAATTATTAAACATTAAAGTTTCTTATATTTATCACGAATCACACTGTTTGGATCCAATCCATATTTAAAAGCTAGTGTAGTTTCGATAACTTCGTATTCTTTTTCTTCTAGAATTTTTTCGTCAAAGAGTTTTTCAAAGAACGTCATTGAAGTGATGTAACATTGAATCCTTTTTCTAAAGTTTTTTTCATCCATAAAAGCTTCTCCTTTATATAGTCTCACTAATGGCTCTACTTATAGAGAAGTTCAAACAAAAAGTATTAAAGTTCGCTATTGGCTAATAAAGTTCTATGTTGTTTATTAAAGTTCTCCATTGCTATTTTAGTATCAGAAATGGCGACACCCTCTTGTTCAATTTGAATAAAAAATATGAAAAAAGTTCGATTCCATCGAATAAAAAAAGATTGATAACTGGTATCAACCTTTAACCTACATAATGAGCCCCTTGTCCAATTCGAACACAATTCGTACAGTGTTCTTTTTTTATAGCAGATTTTTCGTACAGCTTAGAAATTTTTCGTACA
>JBGUYI010000016.1:0-8748 GCA_045118635.1 Acetivibrionales bacterium | reverse complement strand
AAAGAAAGAAGCGATACGGTAAATCGAGTAGAACTAGAGCACCGTCTAAATTTCTTGACATATTAGCGAGGAAGTCCAAGCAATATGGCGGTAATTATACGGAAATTGATTTGGTTAAAATAAAACCGAGTCAATACAATCATATAAATGATAGGTTTGAGAAAGTTCCGTTATCTTGTAGAGAAAAGATGATAGGAACAGATATGGTTCAACGGGATTTATATTCTAGTTTTATCGGTTATTGTGTTCAAGATGATAACATGACATTAGATAAAGATAAATGTAGTAAAATGTTTTCCTTATTTTTAGATATAAGTAATGATGAGTTAATGGATATGAAGTTAAACGGAATATCTAGGCCAGCATGTTTTGGTTTTTAATAAGTTATAATTAAGATAGAACGAGGCAGACATCACTCGTTGGGTTTTTGAAAGGAGCTAGCTCCGAGTAAAGCATACCCTAAAGCCTGGATTTAACCGCTATATCCTGCAAGGTGATGCGGGGAGTGCCGAAGAGCATGCAAAGGGAATCCATTTCCGTTATACGGTGGTGGGGGATGTCAATCCAAGGATTTTAGGCGAGCGAGGCGAAGCCTCTGGTTTTGGCTTGTCCAAAACCAAAATCGAGCGGAGCGAGATTTTTGCGAGCCTGAAATCTTTTTAGGGATGATTGACTTTTTTCTGGCAATCATTTTTTTTTTTGAATCTTTTTTCATGTAGGTGGTGTTGTGGGATGGTGGTGGGTGCTGCATCGGTTTATCGAGGCAGCAATCTGATTTATTGATTTGCATACTTTTTGGAGGAGGCTTTAGCCCCTCCTGTATGCCTTAATTTTTTTTGGCCTCAAATAAGGAATATCGACGTTTAGTCGCTGGGTCCTTATTTTTTTTTGCGCAACTAGACGAGTTGGCATTTTTGATTTTTTAATTTAACATTTATTAGGCTTTGGAGGAGTCTTTTTTTCCTCCGAAGCGTTGATAAAGTAGGGGAGTGTGGGGTGGGAGAAGATATGCCCCCTTCTAAATATTTTGTTGTTGGTTGTTGTTTTGTTTAAGTTTGAAATTTTTGTGTTGTTTTTTTGGTGATTTAGAAATTGTTGTTTTATCAGGCGATTTGTATTTTTTATGACTATTTTTTAGTCATATTTTATTTTGGTCATACAAATAGTCTTGATATTTGAGTTGTTTTAGTATCATTTATGACTATTTTTCGGCTTGAAATTTAGTGTTTTTTACTAAAATGTGACTATATTACTATTTTTAAATTTACGTGACTATTTTTTGGTCATTTTGGTCACATTTTATGTAATAATACTTATTTTTATTTATTATTATATAATGACATGACCATAATTGGAGAAATTATGGTCATAAATGAATATTATAGTCATGTTGTTAGTCATGTAAAAAACATTGATATATGATATATTTATATATTATTTATTACTATATTACTATAATATTTATAATAATAAAAATATTTTTATAATATTAAGTTTTTATATATATAGTTTTGAGCCGAAAATTATAGTCATATAGTCACATTTTTCTTTGTCAACACCATATTTTATAAAAAAAATCTCCTAATTTTAAAAAATTGTTAAAAAAGGTGTTGACAGGGGGTTTTTTTGGTGTTATAATTATGGTGATGTAAAAATAGGAGAAAAATGGTATTATGACTATAAGTGATTTGATTTTAAATTCAGGTATGAAAAAAGGTTATGTGGCAGACAAACTTGGTGTTAGTATGCCTACTTTTTATACGAAATTAAAGAATAATGATTTTGATTCTAATGATATTTATATCTTGAGAGATTTGTTTCGGTTAACAGATGACGAAGTACTCCAGTTGTTTGAGTCAATTAATAAGGTAGAGAATTAGGAATGGAGAAATTTTTCTTATGTCTATAGTAAATAATGATATGATTTTTAGTGTCATAGACGATTCAAAAATCACATCAGAAGAAAAATTGAATAAATTACTAGATATGGGATTTGTTTTTTCCAGTGGTTCTGTTGATAGTAGAGCGTTAGTCATCAAGGAAGCGATAAACGATTTCTTTAGTAATTTTGAGAAAGATGATTTTGAAAGTTATGATAGATTATCTTCTGATATCATTGATTTTTGTAATAAAAAAATTGAATTAGATAATGCACTTGGAAAACATGCGAAGTATAAACTCGTGTCTGAACTTTCTCGTATGGAATTATCGTTGATAATTCCGCATCTCTATACTTTTAAGAATGTTAGGAGAGATACTCATGCGTCAGATGATATGACGGATTTGATGTATTTCTCGGAGGACGGTTGGTACAAGTCGGCAACCAAACTCATAGAGCAGCTTTGCCGTTCTATGAATTATAACATTATAAAAAGAGATATTCAGGAAGTAGAAGACAGCATTCGCTTCTTTGCAGGAGAGCCAGTAGATGAGGAGAGAAATCCAGATTGGGTATTTTGTAAAAATGGAATTTTTGAAAAAGAGTATTATAAAGTTAATAATAAATTAATACCATATTCTGAAGATATTATTGCAGTAAATCCTCTTCCAGTGGCGTTTAATCCTAGTGCAGTTAATTCCAAATTTATCTTCAATGGCGAAGAATTTGATTTTGAAGATTTTCTTTTGGAGATTGCAAATGGTGACGTTGACATTCGAAATTTATTTTGGAATGTTCTGTCAGCTTTGGTTTATCATAATAGAAATTATAAAAAGGCTGTCTTTTTATATAGTCCTCTTGGAAATAATGGAAAGGGGACGGTTCTTTCTCTTTGTAGAAATCTTGTTGGAAGCGAGCTTTGCGTGGATATTCCTGTGGAATCATTTGCAGATAAGAACTTGGTTGTAAATCTTGCAAATGCTAGGCTTGTAACGGGAGATGAAAACGCTGTTGATGTTTATGTAGATAATGTTACGAATTTTAAAAATGCGGTGACAGGAGACCCAATTACGGTTGATAGAAAGTATCGTAATGCACTTACTTTTTCGTTTTCGGGGCTTATCCTTCAGTGCATGAACGGTCTTCCAACATCTAAAGATAAAACAAATTCTTTCTTTAGACGAATTTTATTAATTCCATTTAATAATTGTTTTACGGGAAAGGAAAATCCTTTAATTAAGGGAGTTTATTTAAAGGATAAAGATGTTTTGGAATATGTGCTTTATAAAGCGCTTATGCTTAACGTAAAACAATTAGATGACGTTTCGGCAACAGAAGAGCTTTTAAAAGAGTATAAAGAAGATAATGACACACTCCTTCAGTGGTGGGCCGATGAGGGAAGCCAAGTAAATTATGTTTGGAACAGAATTCCTTGGATACTTCTTTATAGCAGTTATAGATGGTGGATGAAATATAACACCATCAGAGGAGATGTTAATCTGGGAATTAAGAAATTCACGAAAGAGTTTAAGCTTAAGATATTGCCACTTATTGGAGATACGTGGGCAATAAGCGATAGCGGTTCTTTTAGCGTTGGTAGAAACTTTGATGAGCCAGAACCACTGATTGGAAAGTATGATGTAGAGGAGCTTAAGAATCCAAACTATACAGGTAAAGACTGGTATAAGATTGGTTCTAATGGCGGTCAGTATAAACCTTCTTATAAAGGTTTGATGAGGGTGTAAGGAGGTTTATATGGATGTAAAAGAATTGATAAAATCTAAAGGATACGATAGTATAACAGTTGCAAATGCCATTGGCATGCATTCTAATTCGTTTTATAAGAGAGTGAATGGACGTGTCCCCTTTAAAGCTAATGAAATTAGAGATATTGCTAAGTTTCTTGGAGTAACAGATGCCGAGGTTCTGTTTGCAACGTTTGAAACAAAAGAGAGATATTCAAAGAAATAAGAGAACGTTGAGTGATGGCTGAATGATTCAGCCATCACTTTTTTTTTTGTTTTAACAATGTTTAATGTAGTGAAAACGTATATTGTCTATTTCATCATCACGAATGTTTAAATCAATTGGGATGAGTTTATCTTTCGTGTATTGGAGAAGAGATATTTCTTCTCCAGTATTGCTTTGAATCATTTCTCCCATGGGAAGTTTCATGGTGAGAATATAGATGTGAAAGATTTTTGGAAACACGTCAGGAAGAGATAATTCGTGAATAATGTCATCTCTTTCTTTTTTTGTTTCTGTGATTGATAAGGTGTAACTTTTTGTAAAAAAGTCTGAATTATTTTCATTTGGAATACTTGTAATAAGTTGTGTAAAATAACATTTTTTCATAATGAAATACCTTCTTTCTTTTAAATTTAATTCATAAACTGATTTTTGGTCAAAAAAAGAACTGCTTTAGCAGTTAATACGGATTTTCTGTAATATTGTGTTCTTTCAGATACGGATAAGCGTAGATGAAAAAACTATTGTGGTATAGATTATCTGTGCGTTTTTTAAGATGGTTTGTTAAATCAGTATCTGATTTTGCGATTTGTTCATCGAATTCTAATTTCATTGTGCTGTTATGAATATTAATTATGATATAATTTACTATATTATTATAGCATAATATATTTTGTATGTCAAGTGGAATTTGACATACTTTTGGCGAGTGATTGACGCTCGTACCCTTCCGCTCAGCTTAGGGCGGCTGGGTGGGTGAAGTGATGTGTCTTAGTTTTTTTTGGTAATCAAAAAATTTTAATATGGTGGTTTAATTTGTTTGGGATTGCTTAAGAGGTCGCTCTTGATGCAAGGAAAACCGTTGTTCACAGACAGTAGCCCTTTGACCTGGTCTCTTCCAGATTGGAAAGCGACGATGTAAAGTGGGCGTATGGAATGAAGGGAGGTGGTGGGATTAATGTTTTTGTAAAAATGTGAAAGTTTTATTATGGTGTTTTTTTATTTACTCTTGAAAAATGAGTTGTTTTGATTATAATACTAATAGAAGTTAAAGTTGTTTTAAGAGGTGATATTATGGCAGAAGAAGTAGTAAGAAGCGGTAATTTTTGTGGTATGGATTGGAAGGTAACAGATAGGGGAGAACTTCTTTTGGGTGGCGATAGTCCCCAGGTTTTAGATACTAGAGGATTAAGTCTTCGTCCTGTTGGTTCTAATAAATTACCGTATCCTTGGATTACAAGTGATTATGAAGAAGGGATAGTTACTAGTTATGATTCATCTGGATATGAATCTTATAGTGATGGATATGCTACATATTTTATGGTAAATTCTGATATAAAAAGCGTTAGAGCAGTTGGCGATGTGAAGGTTTTGGGTCCTCTTTCTTATATGTTTTTTACTTGGAGTAGTTCTACATTAGGTCTTAGGCCTTTGCCCGATTGGTACGGTGAGAATCATGACAGTAATTTAGAGAAAGTTGATTTATCTAGGTTTGATATGTCTGATTGTACGGATACTTCTAATATGTTTTTTAATTGTAAAAATTTAAAACATGTGGATTTATCTTTTGATTTAAGTTCTGTAGAATGTGCTAAGGGTATGTTTGCGAAGTGCTCTGAATTACGGTATGTGTCTGATTTGAAGATGGATAATTTAAAAGCAGCAAGGGATATGTTTAAGTGGGTATCTTTGAATAGGATGCAATTAGGAGGTATTGAAGATTTATCTAAATGTGATATGCTTGGCATGTTTGATATGAGTCACATTGAGGAATTGAAATTTCCAGATGCGAAGACAGGTTTTGATTTAGATAAATTTATTGAAATTACTACTAAGTGGTGTCATAAATACACATCTAAGATAGTTGTTGGGTCTATGGATGAGAAAGATATTATTGATATTATGGAACATGCAGGAGCACCTAATTTAACAATTACTGCAAATAAAAAGTCTTATAATAAGGAAACATATAATAAACCTGTTAAGTTTGAAAATTTGATGAATCGTAATGTCTCTGAGGTTAGGACAGGAAAAGATGGATTTGAATACAGAAGTGTTAAAATGTATGATTCTGGAAAACCGACCTTTATGATAGTTCCACCAAATTATGTAACGGAGAGAAAGGTTGACGGTGTGGTGGTTAAGGATATTGAAATTCCACAAAATGTTGAAGAGCTTCCTTTTTTAGAAGTTGGGGCTAAGAAGTTTGTTCCGAAGGCTGTGTCTGAAATTAAAGAAATTTATGATGTAAGTGTTCGTGAAGCGAAACAATATGCCAATTCAAATAAAACAGAAGAAAATGAAAATTCTTCTGATTTGGATGCTGGAATAGAATTGGGATAATTTACCTAATTTTCTGAACTTTTTCTATTGACATTGATTGTTATTTGTGATATATTTTCATTGTGGAATTATATATTATGTTAATAGTAAAAGGAGTGTTTAAAAATGGATGTAAGAAGTTATAACAAACATATTTTTGTTTGGGTATTTGCTTGGCTTCTTGGCTACGTTGGCGTTGATAGGTTTGTCAGAGGACAAATCGGTCTTGGAATCCTGAAGATTATCACCTTTGGTGGTATTGGTGTTTGGTATTTAGTTGATTGGATTATCGCCATTGTAGAAGCTTATAGTTCTTCTCATTTTGGGATGGATGAAGAGATTGAGTTTGTTGATAAAAAGTATGCTAAGTAAGTAGGGAAAAAAAGAGGAAAAAATTCCTCTTTTTTTTGCAAAAACTATTGATTTTTGAGCAGGTTTATGTTATACTGTAGAAAAGTTGAAAAAGATATAGTTTTTAATAGAAGAAGGAGAAAAAGATGGCAGAATATAATGAATATTTATCGGCGTATCCTGTTGACGTGCTTTTGGAAAAGCTTGAGGGGTTAGACTTTGATTGGGCTAGCGAGAAGTTAGATGTGGGTGCAGGATATAAACTGAAAGTAAGGGGTCTTTTGGAGGACCATCTTAGATACGCTTATAATTCAGTTTATGGGAAGGATATTGATGAAATTCCTGTTGTGCATAAGTTCAGGCCAGATGATGAAATGCTTTATGCAGTTTGTCTATCTGATATGGATTATATTGCACATCATGAAGATGGTTGTTTCGTTCGTTTGGTTTAATTTCATAGTAATTTTCCTAAGAAAGGGCAGATTAATCTGCCCTTTTTTATTGTTTTATTTTTTTGTCTGTGGTATAATTTGTTAAAGTTGGAAAAGAGGTGTTGTTTTTGAATAAGATTGAAAATTTGGAACATAGGTTATCTGTTTTAGAACAAAAGTATCAGCGAATGGGTTTTGAAATAGATAATATTAAACGGGATTTAACAGTTCTTTCGGGAAAGGATTATAGGGATGTATCTCAAGAAAAATCCGTTCATAAATCGGTACGAAAAATACCCGAAAAGACTGCAGAATCTGATAATCAAGAGTTTGTTTTGAAACCTGAGGAAAAGCGGTTGGAGACATCTTCTCAGCCTAAGCCTAGGCGAGCTGCTGCTATTAAACCCAATAAAGTTAGGCCTAAGCGGGATTCTAACTTAGAAGGTTGGCTTGGTCGAAATGCTATGGGAATTGGAGCATCTATTCTTATTTTTGTTGCAATGATAATGTTTGCAACACTTCTTTTACCATATCTTGGTGAAGGGGTTAAAATGGCATCAATGTACGTTTTCAGCTTTCTTTTAATTGCTTTAGGTGAATTGGTTTACAGAAAGCAGAAAAATGGATATTTAATTCTTACATCTTGTGGTGTCGGTGCGTTATTTATATCGATGGTTGCAACGAATGTGTATTTTCATTTTGTAAATGCCATTGTTTTGTATGTGATGCTGCTTATTTGGACGATTTTTGTTTCTTATCTTGCAAAGACAAGAAATATTATGTTTATTTTAGTTGGACAAATTGGTATTTTCTTTGCCGCTGTGCTTGCTGGGTATGGATTAAAGTCAGATTTTGATGTTTATTTTGCTTTTGGATTTTTATTAATTGCTGAAATTTTATATACAGATTTTAGGGGTAAATCAGATTATAAAATACATTTAATAAACAGTCTTGGGGCTATTTGTTCAATCATAGCGTTTGATTGTGGGCTTTGTGTAAAAATTTCTGATTTAAATGTTGTTTTAGATTCAAGTATTTTTGATATTTTTATTTATATTGCTGTTGTGATTATGATTTTAGCTGTTGTTAGATTATTTTTAGTTTCAAACAATTCATCAAAAGTTTTAGCGTCGTCAATTGTAGGATTAGTTAGCGGAGCTGGATTGTTGTTACTTTGTTCTATTAAATTTTTTACAACGTCATTTCATTTATTTAATGGAGTGACTAGTTATGGTTTTAATTTTATTCCATTTATTTGTTATTATATTTTATTATTTATTGTTATAGGTTTTAAAAATAGAACTCCAGGGTTTGATTTAGTTATCCCACAAGGTATTACATTGTGTGTCTTAGCATTTTCTACTGTGTTGATTGACCCGTGGATTAGACTTGTTTATCTTGGTTTTGTATTCTTAGTATCTGCTTTTTATGCTTGTTTTGTAAATAAAATAGTTTTACATTGTTTTTCTGCAGGAATACTTATTTTTTATTCATTGGTTTTAAGCATTCTTACAAGTTCGGATACAGGGTTTATGCTCAGTTTTATTGTTGTGTTTATGATTGCATTATGTCAGATGATATACAGTAGGAAAAACAGATTTGATGGAAGTCATTTTATTTATGAGGTGTTGTCATATGTAGCACTTCTTTATTTGAGTATAGTCATTGTTATAAAAGTGTTTAATATGATGGGGATTTTCCCATTTGGTCTTCTTGCAGATAAATTGGTGTTTGAATATACTGCATTAGTACTTTTATTTGTTTTATTCCAAGCGGTTGTAAAATTTGTACATTGGG
>JBGUYI010000015.1:0-4491 GCA_045118635.1 Acetivibrionales bacterium | reverse complement strand
TTTATCTTCAATTTTATAATATGTATTACTAATTTCTAATCTCTTTTTATTAAATGTGTTCTCACTTATCACTTCTCTTGTATTTTTAAGTATCAATTTGTCATTTTCTTTTATTACTTCCTCTAACTGTTTTTTTAACTTCTTGAGTTTTTCTTCTTGTTCCACTGTATTTGTTAATTTTTCAATTATCATATTATAGTTTTCTTTTATCTCTTTTTTATCAAGATTATTGTATGCAGTTACAAATGCCTCTTCAACCATTTTTTCATTTATTGTCATTGTGCTACACTTTTTACCATCATATTTTTCATTACATCTATATATTGCTTGCCTATATTTATCATTTGAATGTATGATTTTCCTACCATAATTTGCACCACATTCTGCACAAAAGATTTTACCCGAAAATATATTTTTACCTGTGATTTTATGACCATTGCGAACTGCATCTCCTCTTTTCTTTAATTCTACTTGTACATAGTCAAACAATCTTTTATCAATAATGGCCTCGTGATTATCTTCAACATAATACTGTGGTATCTCTCCATCGTTTAATTTCTGCTTTTTAGTTAAAAAATCGACCGTATATCTTTTTTGCAATAATGCATCTCCCTTATACTTCTCGTTTCTAAGCAATGAAAGTATAGTTGATGTCCTCCAATTTGTCTTTCCCATAGGTGTTTTTATTTTTAATTGTTCTAATTCTTTTTTTATTTGAAAACTGGATAAGCCTTTAATAAACAACTTATATATGAGTTTTACAACTTCTGCCTGCTCTTTATTCACTACCAGTTTTCCATCCTCTCCCCTATCATATCCAAGAAAATTAGAAAATGCTATTGATACTTTCCCATCTGCAAAACTCTTCCTTTTGCCCCATGTTGTATTCAGCGATATAGACCTACTTTCTTCTTGTGCCAGTGAGCTTAAAAGTGAGAGCATTAGCTCTCCTTTACTATCAAGTGAATATATATTCTCTTTTTCAAAATATACTTCAACATTTGATTCTTTTAATTTTCTTATATTTACTAAAGCATCTACTGTATTTCTTGCAAATCTACTAATCGATTTGGTAATTATTAAATCTATTTTCCCTTCAAGTGCATCTTTAATCATTCTGTTAAATCCATCTCTTTTTTTAGTATTTGTACCTGATATTCCTTCATCGCTATAAAGCCCCACAAACTCCCAAGTCGGATTACTTTTTATGTAACTTGTATAATAATCAACTTGTGCTTTATATGATGTAGCTTGCTCATCTAAATCAGTTGACACTCTCGCATAACCACATACTTTTCTTTTATTATGATATTTTATGTCACTCTCAAATTTAGTTTTTGCCGGTATTGTTCTGACTTTTCTCATTGTTTCCATAGTTCTTTTCCTTTGTTTTATAATATTTATCAGACAGTTTTTTTATTATAATTTGTGCTTTATCATACTCATTTTTACTAATTATTGTAGGGCACATATCATTTACTATATATTTTTGTATCTCACCTTTATTAACTACTCTTTCGTGTGTTAGTGGATTTTTTATATAGCATTTTTGCATTATCACTGTGCCAGTATATCTCTCATTTTTAAGTATGCATTTTACCTGAGCATAATTAAATAGATTATTTTTTCTTGTTTTAATACCATTATTTGCTAACTCTCTTGCTATATCAGCATAGTTTTTACCATTAATAAATTCTTTGAATATATACTTAACTATTTCAGCTTCTTTTACATTTATTATATAGTTATTGTCTTTATAATCATAACCAAAAGTTGGTCTATATTGATCTTTCCCTTGCTCCATACTTTTTTTCTTTGCCCACTTAATATTTGTAGACATATTTTCTGACTCAGACTGAGCGAATGCAGCAAGTAGTGATATCATTAGTTCCCCATCAGAAGTCAAAGAATTTATTCTTTCTTTTTCAAATCTAACTTCAACGCCTAACGTTTTTAGTTCTCTAACTGTATTTAGTAAATCAACAGTATTTCTTGCAAAACGACTTATTGACTTAGTAAGTATAATATCAATTTTCCCATCTTTAGCATCTTTAATTAATTCTTTGAATCCATCTCTCTTCTTTGTCCCTGTGCCTGATACAGCAAAATCAGAATATACTCCAGCATACTCAAAGTTAGGCGTGTTTTTGATTAAATTACTATAGTAATTTACTTGATTAGCGAATGAGTTTTTCAACACATCACTATTCATTGATACCCTTGCATATGCTGCTACTCGTTTTTTACCTTCAACTATTTTCTTTTTCTTTTCAATTATTTTTATATTTTTCATTGTATGTATATATCACTCAAACCTCGTGTAAAGTCAAGTAATTTAGAAGTCTAATATTTGCAATTTATCAAGTAATTATGTCGAATATCGGATTATATTTTTGTTTTTCTAATGAATACAACTCATTATACTCATCTTTAGATATTAGCTTTTCATTTAGCATTAGTTTAAGCACTCTCTTAATTTCTTGATAATTATACTCATTATCAAACTCGTTTTTTGTCATGGTGCTTTCTCCAATATTTAAGCCTACATCTTGAGCTACAAAAATACTTATCTCTTTTACCTATTGTTTCATTAACTGGACTATTACAAACCTTGCATCTTCTAATACTATCATCAACTTGTTTTATTGACTTTGAAACTCCTTTGTTTTTTAGTATATATCTTCTTATTGAAGATTTAACAGTGTTATATGGAATTTGAAGTTTAATCGCAATGTCTGACATCTTTATCCCTTGATTATATAATTCAATTAATTTTTCCATAACTACTCCTCACTAGTCTTTTTGCCTATTTTAAAGTCATCAACCAACGACTTTGCTAAATCAATTTTATTTCTCAATGCTCGTAGAACTTTCCTATCAACTGTATTCTTACAAACAAGATAAATATAGTGACAGTTTTCTTTTTGCCCTGCTCTATGAATTCGTGCTTTACATTGCTCAAAATTGCTCATTGAGTAGTCCATTGAATAGAAAACCATAATGCTTGAGGCTGTTAGTGTAATGCCAAGCCCACAAGTAGCAATTTGTCCGACAAACACTTTACATTCAGGATTGTTTTGAAATTCACTAATCTGCTCATCCCTATTTTTAATACTTCCTCTTACAACAGAGTAATTAATTTTTTTGAGTTTAAGCATATTTTCTATAGCATTTAGTTCTTCATTAAATCTTGCTATTACTACTACTTTTTTATCTTCCTGCCTTGCTGAATCAATAATGTCAATAAGTGCTTCCATTTTTACTGTGCTAATATTTGTGGACTGTGAATCATTATCATTTGGAAGATATCCACCTGTCACTTGAGAGAGCCTTAATATTTTAGTTAAAACATTAGTGACCGTTAGTTCTTTGTCATCCTTAAATCTTGCAAACATCTCATCTTCAAGTTGCTTATAAACTTTCATTGCTTCAGGCTCTAAATCAAGAGCTCTTACTTCTTCTGTTATTTGTGGTAGGTCAAGGCATTCATCCTTTCTTACCCTATATGCTACTGACATAAATTTGTTTTGGAATTCATCTGTTAATTGTTTCTTAAATATTGGTGTATGAAGTCCATAACCACCCATTGTGAAGTAATAATTTCGCCATTTGTAAAACGAGTCACCAAATATAGTTTTATCAAGAAACCTATACTGACTATAAATATCAATTTCTTTATTTGTTATGACAGTACCTGTAAGTAAAAGTTTATACTTCGCCCTATCACCAAGTTCATGCATTCCTTTACTTTGAGAGCTCCGATTATCTTTAAGTTTGTGACCTTCATCTGCAATTATTAAATCAGCATTATATTTAAATAACTCTTCTTTCATTCGCCATGCTGACTCATAATTAACTATCGCAATTTTCAACTTCTCATCATCTTTAAATGACATCAATTGCTTTCTTTTGTTAGCAAGTGTTCCTATTAGAACTTTTAAATCATACTCAAAGTTCGCAAACTTTATAAACTCTTGTTCCCATACACCAAGAATTGAAAGTGGTGCTACAATTAAAACTCTATTTATTTTGTCTTCTTGATAAAGTTTCCCTGCTATCAATATACTTGTTAATGTTTTGCCCGTTCCCATTTCCATTAGTAACGCAAAACCCTTACTATATAGAGTAGAATTATTAAATCTATTTATAGCCAATTCCATTCCTTTAATCTGATGATTAAAGGGTTTAACTTTTACAATGCTACAATCTCCCATTCCTACTCCTTTACTTCTTCAAGTTGAATCTTCTTTATTTTTTTAGATGGATTAAGAACTATGACTTCACAAAAATCTCCAAATAAAAACTTCATTATTTTCTCTCTTATTTTTAAATGTTGACTTTTTAGTAACTCCTCTCTACCACTTTTTGTCTCAACTAATACTTTTACTGAATGTTTCATATGTTTGCTCCTCCTATTACTATGAAAAAAATTCCCCCTATACACTTTTTCCCACCGCTTGCATACGAAACCTCTAAAAATCAATAAAAAAA
>JBGUYI010000014.1:0-2110 GCA_045118635.1 Acetivibrionales bacterium | reverse complement strand
TTGCGTGAAGATTGGCAAGGCATAATGACACCTAGAACATTGTCTGTAGCGAGCTTACAGAGTGCACCAACGAGTGTACAATCCTTACCGCCGCTATTACCGTAAATAAAACCTTTTGCGCCTTTTTCAGTTAGAAATGATTTTAACCAATTTACTCTTTCTTCTATAGTTTTCTTACAATCCATAAAAACCTCGATTATTTTAATGATTAAATTGTATTATTTTTAAAGGTTTTTTGTAAAGTATATTTATATAAAAATAGAAGCCACCCCGAATGATGGCTCATTGATTATTTGATTTTAGAGTTATTCTTCACTCTTTTCATCTTCTGGAGTTTGTTCTTCAGGTTTTTCTTCATCTTTTGGTTCTTCAACCTTTGGAGATGAATCTATCTTTTTTCGCCAAAAATACGCCAATATTCGCTCATTTTTTCGCCATATATTATTTTTTACCAGTATTAATATAAAATAAAAATTTGACTAAAATAAGATTGTATCGTATTTTGGTCGTTTTTAAATAATTTGTATATAATAAATTATATATTTTAATTGACAAAATCTAAATTTTCGACTAAAATAAGATTGTATCGTATTTTGGTCGTAAAATATGGAGGTATAATATGGCATATATTAGAAGAGATATTGAAAGCTTGGTTTTGGAATTAACAAAAGAATACTCTTGCATCATGATCACTGGTCCTAGACAAGTGGGTAAAACTACTATGTTAGAACATCTAGATAATAAAAGAGAAAGAGTTACTTTAGATGACTTGCAAGATAGAGCACTTGCCATTCAAGATCCTGAAATGTTTTTAAGAATTCATAAACCACCTGTTATTATAGATGAAGTTCAATATGCTCCGGAATTATTTTCATACATAAAAATAGCAATCGATAAAGGAGCAGAACCTGGAAGTTTCTGGTTGACTGGATCACAAAGCTATAAACTAATGAAATTGGCTAAAGAAAGTTTGGCAGGTAGAACTGCAATTTTAAACTTGACTTCACTATCTCAACACGAATTATATTCATCAGGTCAACTTACTCCTTTTGATCTCTCTCTTGAAAAAATACAAGAAAGAACAAAAACATATGTACCTGCAAATGTAGATGAAATCTATAAAAGAATTTGGATGGGAGGACTACCAGGATTCGTAAGTGGAAAATTTACAAACCGTGATGTTTTCTATTCAAGTTATTTGCAAACATACCTTTCTAGAGATATTAAAGATGAAGTTGACGTCAAAGACGATGTAAAATTTGTTGATTTTATTCGCGCTGCAGCTTGTAGAGTTGGACAAGAACTAAATACTCATTCTATTGCATTAGATGTTGATATATCAGACGATACAGCAAGTAGATGGCTATCTCTTCTTGAAAAGTCTCAAATTATATTCTATCTACACCCATACTCTAATAATTTGTTAAAAAGAGTTGTAAAATCACCAAAGTTATATTTCTTTGACACAGGACTTGTTGCCTATTTAACAAAATATTCAGATGCAGATATATTACAAAATGGATCTATTAATGGCGCAATTCTTGAAAACTATGTTGTAGCTGAAATAAGAAAATCTTATATTAATTGTGGAAAAGAAGATTTCTTGTACTATTATAGAGACAAAGAACAAAAAGAAATAGACCTCATTTTAGAAACAAATAATGAACTACATCCTATAGAAATTAAGAAGTCTTCCAACCCATCAGTTTCCATGACAAAAAGCTTTAATGTTTTATCCAAAGCTTCTATAAATCTTGGGAACGGAGCAATAATATGTATGAAGGATACCATCTCTGCTTTAAATTCAAACATATTACTTCTCCCAACTTGGATAATCTAGTTTTATCATAATAGCAATAAGGCTCAACTCAAAAAGTTGGGTCTTTTTTTATTAATTTTCATTTTTTTAGAATTTTTCAAAAATTAGGTTTTTTAAAGATTTTTCTCTAAAAAGTGCCATTTTTTAAGGTTTTTCATCCCAAAATACTAAAATTTTGCCATTTTTTAGAAATTTTTACACAATTTTTCAAAATTGCATATTGAATTATATGTCCTTATAAACTATAATTGTAATTACTAAAATTAAAAATAAATCCCGCATACGGGAAAG
>JBGUYI010000013.1:0-13581 GCA_045118635.1 Acetivibrionales bacterium | reverse complement strand
CGTGGATGCACACGGATTTGAATGGTAAGTTGTACCCTGCCGGGTACACAAATCCGGCGCAGCAATACTCGCAAGCTCGTATTGACTTGGAACATAAAAAATGGAGGGATTATTGTGAAAAGAGGATTACTGATGGCGTTGTGTTTGTTATTTTTGCTTTACACAGGATGTTCTGCAAGTGCAAAAGACACAGTTAAAATAAAGTCAGGGAATGCTTTAAAAACAAGTAGTGTTATTCAAGATGAAGATTATCAGTTTATGAAGCCTAAATCGGGTGATGTAGTTGCAAATATAAAGACTAATCATGGAGAAATAAAAGTTAAATTGTTTAAAGATATAGCACCAAAAGCAGTGCAAAATTTTATAGGATTAGCTAATAAAGGATATTACGATGGAGTTACTTTTCATAGAGTAATAAAAGATTTTATGATACAAGGCGGAGATCCTACAGGTACAGGTAGTGGTGGAGAAAGTATATGGAATACTACATTTGAAGATGAATTTAGTGAAAAAGTTCATCATTATAGAGGAGCTTTGTCAATGGCAAATAGAGGGCCAAACACAAATACAAGTCAGTTTTTTATAGTCCAAAATAGTGCATTAGAGGATGGACTTGTTACGTATTTAAGAAAAATGAATTTTGATGAAAATTTGTTGCAAAAATACATAAATTTTGGTGGCACTCCACATTTAGATGGTAAGCATACTGTTTTTGGCCAGGTTTATGAGGGATTAGATATTGTAGATGAAATAGCAAATGTAAAAGTTTCGTCATATAATAACAAGCCTATAGAAGACGTTGTTATATTAAATATCTGTATAGAGAATGTGCAGTAACAGATTCAATCAATAAAGATGAAAAAGAAAGGGTATAAAATATGGAGATAAAGGAGTTATATAAAAAATATACTGAGTTAGAGGGAAAAGAAATAAAAGTATGCGGTTGGGTGAGAACTATACGAAGTTCTAAAGTTTTTGGATTTATAGAATTAAATGATGGAAGTTTTTTTAAGGGAGTTCAAATTGTGTTTGAAGAAGGTGTCTTAAGTAATTTTAAGGAGATTTCAAAGCTTAGGGTAGGTTCTTCATTGGTTATAAATGGGGTGTTAGAAAATACACCAAATGCAAAGCAACCATTTGAAATAAAAGCAAGAGCTATAGAAGTAGAAGGGGAATCATTGGAAGATTATCCATTGCAAAAAAAGAGACATTCGTTTGAATTTTTGAGGACTATAGCTCATTTGAGACCTAGAACAAATACATTTTCAGCTGTATTTAGAATTAGGTCAATAGTAGCTTTCGCCATACATAAATTTTTTCAAGAAAGAGGTTTTGTGTACGTTCACACACCTATAATAACAGGAAGCGATTGTGAAGGTGCAGGTGAAATGTTTAGAGTGACAACATTAGATTTAAACAATTTGCCTAAAGATGATAAAGATCAAGTAAATTATAAAGAAGATTTTTTTGGGAAAGAGACTAATCTTACAGTTAGTGGACAATTAAATGTTGAAACATATGCGCATGCATTTAAAAATGTTTATACATTTGGTCCAACATTTAGGGCAGAAAATTCAAATACTGCAAGACACGCTGCAGAATTTTGGATGATAGAGCCTGAGATAGCATTTGCAAATTTAGATGATGATATGAAGTTAGCAGAGGACATGTTAAAATATATAATCAATTATTGCAAAGAAAATGCAAAAGAAGAGATGGAATTTTTCAATAATTTTGTAGACAAGAATTTATTAGAAAGATTGGAAAATGTGGTGAGTTCTGATTTTGGAAAGATTACTTATACAGAGGCTATAGAAATTTTAAAGAAAAATAAAGATAAATTTGATTATCCTGTGGAATGGGGATTGGATTTGCAAACAGAGCACGAGAGATTTTTAACAGAACAAATATTTAAAAAGCCTGTGTTTGTAACCGATTATCCAAAGGATATAAAAGCATTTTATATGAGATTAAACAATGATAATAAAACAGTTGCTGCAATGGATTTGTTGGTACCAGGTGTAGGAGAAATAATAGGTGGTAGCCAAAGAGAAGAAAGATTAGATTTATTAGAAAATAGAATGGATGAATTGGGTATAAAAAAGGAAGATTATAGTTGGTATTTAGATTTAAGAAAATATGGAGGAACTAAACACGCAGGTTTTGGATTAGGATTTGAAAGAGCTATAATGTATGTTACAGGCATGACTAATATAAGAGATGTTATTCCATTTCCTAGAACTGTAAATAATGCGGAGTTTTAGTATGTATAGACTATAGACATATGGAGCATCTTATAAAAAGGGCGATATATTGTATTGTGCGTTATCAGGTGAGGAAAAACATTGAGATGGGAAAAATATATAATGTATTCCTTTTTATGCTTCATTATACCGAACGCAATATGGCAAGTTGTGAATAAGGGCAAATATAAAGGCAAGGAACATGTTATAAGACATATAGTTTGGACGTATGTCTTTATGCTTTATTGTTACTTAGCAGTAGAGGTTGCAGCAGATATGGGAACTATGTGGGATATAATAAAGTATGGAGGGATTAGAGGAGTTGTATATCTAAAGCCTTTTATGATAGATGAATTAAAATCACATATTTTGAATGTAATAATGTTTATGCCACTAGGTTTTTTATTGCCGTTAGTATGGAATAATTTTAGAAAAGTTTTAAAAGTTGCAATAGTGGGATTATTAATGTCGTTAGCAATTGAAGTAAGTCAACTGTTTTGTTATAGAACAACTGATATAAATGATTTGATTACAAATACATTGGGTACTATAACGGGGTATATGTTGTGGATAATATTTCATAAAATATTTAAAAGAAGTGGACAAAAGGCTGTTATTATGCATAAATTAGAACCTGTTATATATATTTTTGTAGGAATGTTTGGAATATTTTTTCTATATAAAAAAAATTAAGAGAGGGTGTTACTTATGTCAAAAAAATTAGTTGCTTATTTTAGTGCAAGTGGGAACACAAAAAAGATAGCATCAAAACTTGCGTCCGTAGAAGGTGCAGATTTATACGAAATATTACCAGAACAACCATATACAGCAGAGGATTTAAATTGGATGAATAAAAATAGTCGTACAAGTATAGAAATGAGGGATAAAAGTTCTAGACCTAAAATAGCGAACAGAGTAGATAATATGTCTCAATATGATGTTGTATATGTAGGGTTTCCTATATGGTGGTATGTTGCCCCGACTATAATTAATACATTTCTAGAAGAATACGATTTGAATAATAAAATAATTGTACCATTTGCGACATCTGGAGGAAGTGGAATGGGAAATACTAACGATGGTTTAAAAGAGTCATGTAAAGGAGCTATCTTAAAAGAAGGTAGAGTATTTAGTAGAAATGTACAGGATAAAGAATTAGGAGAATGGGCAAAAAATATAACGTAGGTACGGAAATGTTCCCTGCCTCGAGCTTTTTAATCATAGGTAGTGGAAAATAAAGCTCTGAATAAAATTATAACGACCAGACGTTGAACATTTGTGACATAACAAGGAAAAGTCACAAATTTTTTAATGTATTATTTTTTCAACAATTTTTGTAATTCTTCTATAAAAGTATTGATATCTTTAAATTGTCTATAAACAGATGCAAAACGCACATAAGCTACATCATCTATATCTTTTAACTTATCCATAACTATCTCACCAATTACACTTGTTTCAATTTCTTTTTTTAAGGATGTTAAGATTTGATTTTCTATATCATAAACTAATTTTTCCAAAACTGAAACAGATACTGGTCTTTTTTCACAAGCACGTAAAAGGCCGGTCAGTATTTTATTTGGATTAAACTCCTCTCGAGTCTTGTTTTTCTTTATTACCATTAAAGGAACTGTTTCTATTTTTTCATACGTGGTAAAACGTAGACCACATTTCAAACATTCTCGACGTCTTCTAACTGAAGAATAATCGTCATTTGGTCTAGAATCAATTACTTTATCCTCTGTATGCGAGCAGTATGGACATTTCATAAAATTTTCTCCTTCTAAATATTAAAAATCTTACCACAAATTATTTGTGTACATTTTAAGTATTTTTTGTATGTTAAGCTTCCAAACAAAGATTAGAAATGTGTACACTATTTAATTTATCCAAATTTTTTAAAAATTTCTATATATTTATTCTATAATATGTTTTGATTTTTTTCAATATCAAATCGAGTAGGAAGGGAATTTAATTTCCCCGCCATCTCACACCATAGTGCGTACCATTCGGTACACGGCGGTTGTTTAGTTTTCATGTACCGTAATTTAATGCCTTTTTTAAATTATTAACAATCTTTTCTCTTTCATTTTCATCTTCAGTATTTTCTAGAGTTCTTAAATATATAGTGATTTTTCCTATTTTTTTCATATTACTCTTGTCAAGCAATGCTTTTATTTCATTTCTACTTTCATTTGATATTCCTTCAACATTTAGTATATCTTCTATTATTTGTTTTTTTGCATGTTCTTTAACAGTAACAACTATGTTGAATGAATCTTTTAAAATATCTTTAAATGTTGCTCTAAAATTTGTGAAATTATCAAAATCTACTGAATCTAATTTTTTATTATATTCATTTTTTTTGTAGTATAAAAATTTTTTTTGCTTTTCATCTTTTAAAAATGTAATTGCATAACCTGTGTCAAGACCTGTTTTATTTACTACAAAATCTACCAGTTGCATTTCATCTAGTTTTTCATATAAACGCATTCTTAAAAAGTTTTCCTTCTCATTATCCAAATTGTTATTGAGATTTTGCACGGCCTGGCTAAAAGAATCTATTTCATCTTTAGTTGAATATTTAAAAAACTTTTGTAATTGTTCATACTTATCACAATCGAAGTGTTCCTTAAGCCAATTTTTTAATTCTTTTGGCATTAGACAATCTTCGCTTTTTGTAACGTCTGACATAAACAATCCCTCCAATATTGTAATATATATTAGAATGCATATTATGTTATTTGACATTCTACTAGCTAAATCCTTTTTTTTTACGATTTTTCTATATTGTTTTTCTTCTTAATGTGTTATATAATTTTCCATAAGCAAAAAGTTTTTTTTGAAATGGAAGGATTAAATATATTATGAATCATGTAGAAGATACTATAGCAGCTATATCTACTCCTTTAGGAAGAGGAGGGATAGGAATAATAAGAATAAGTGGCAATGATGCATTTAAGATTATGTCTAAAATATTTAAGGGTAATAAACCTTTTGATAAAATAAAATCCCATACTATAAATTATGGGAAGATTATAAATTTGTATACTAATGAGATTATAGATGAGGTTTTGGTATCAAAAATGGTAGCTCCAAATACTTTTACTAGAGAAGATGTTGTTGAAATAAATACGCATGGTAGTATTATTGCGCTTAAGAATATACTTGGGTTGATTACAAAGTTGGGTGCAAGAGTCGCAGAACCTGGAGAGTTTACAAAGAGAGCTTTTTTAAATGGTAGGATAGATTTATCCCAAGCAGAAGCAGTGATGGATTTAATAAATTCTAAAACTGATAACGAATTTAAGGCATCTATTAGCCAATTAGACGGTAAGTTATCAAAGAAACTTTCCCAAATAAGAAAAAGGCTTATTGAGCTTATTGCACATATAGAAGTTACCATTGATTATCCAGAATATGATATAGAAGAAGTTACAGACAAAGAAATAGAGGATAGTTTAATTAATACTAGAGATGATATTATAAATATAATAAATACGTATGAAAAAGGAAAGATAATAAGAGATGGTATTAATATGGTAATAGTGGGAAGACCTAATGTGGGTAAATCCTCTCTCTTAAATGAATTATCTGGCAAGAACAAGGCTATAGTTACGGATATTCCAGGGACAACTAGGGACGTTATAGAAGAATATGTTAATATTGGCGGAATTAGTGTGAAATTGGTGGATACTGCTGGAATAAGAGATACTTGTGATGTTGTTGAAAAAATAGGTGTCCAAAAAAGTAAAAAGGAATTAGAAAAATCTGATTTAGCAGTAATTTTGATAGATGCATCTAGTAGCTTACAAAAAGAAGATGTGGATATATTAAAGTCAATAAATAACAAAAATATGGTTGTGTTATTAAATAAGATTGATTTAGTAGATGATACAAGCAAAATTAAGCAAGATATAAAGAGTATTGTTGATGTTGATATTTTAGAAATATCTGTTTTAAATGAAGATGGAATAAGTGATTTCGAGGATTATATAAAAGATAAATTTTTAAAAGGTGACATTGTTGCAAATGATGAAGTGATATTGACTAATGTAAGACACAAAAGCCTTTTAGAAAATGCTAAAAATGATATACAAAGAGCAATTGATGAGAAGAGTTTAAACATGCCGTTAGATATCATTACTATAGATATAAAAGAAGCAGCTTATAATATAGGTGAGATAACAGGAGAATGTGTGAATGATTTAGTAATACATGAGATATTCAGTAAATTTTGTGTAGGAAAGTAAAAAAGGAGAGGGAATATGGAGTATTTAGCAGGTAAATATGATGTTATTGTTGTTGGTGCAGGACATGCAGGATGTGAAGCAGCACTTTCTAGTGCAAGGCTTGGGGCAAGGACTGCTGTTTTTACAATAAATTTAGATAGTATAGCAAATATGCCTTGTAATCCTAGTGTGGGAGGAACGGCAAAAGGACACTTAGTCAGAGAAATAGATGCATTAGGTGGAGAAATGGGGAAAAATACAGATAGGACATTTTTGCAGTCTAAAATACTAAATACAGCAAAAGGTCCAGCAGTATTTTCACTAAGAGCACAGGTTGATAGAAGAAAGTATCAAATAATGATGAAACAAGTGTTAGAAAAGCAAGAAAATTTGGATGTAAAGCAAGGAGAAATAGTGGAAATTTTGTATGATGAAGTAGAGCCTGGATTCTTAAAAATAAAAGGTGTAAAAACGCATACAGATGCTATATATGAATGCAGTGCTATTGTTTTAACAACAGGTACTTACTTAAAGGGAAAGATAATAATAGGAGATGTAATGTATAGTGGAGGTCCTGATGGATTATTTCCTGCTAATAAATTATCCGAGAGTCTTAAAAATATGGGTATAGAATTGATAAGATTAAAAACAGGTACGCCAGCTAGACTTAATAAAAGAAGTATAGATTTTTCAAAAATGACAGAGCAATTTGGAGATAAGAATATATTGCCGTTTTCTTTTGAAAATGATAGCTTAGAGAGGGATCAATATTCATGTTGGTTAACGTATACAAATGAAAAAACACATGAAGTGATAAAAGAAAATTTGCATAGATCTCCTTTGTATAGTGGTAAAATAGAAGGAGTTGGACCTAGATATTGTCCATCCATAGAGGATAAGATAGTAAGATTTAAAGACAAAGAAAAGCATCAGATTTTTGTGGAACCAATGGGAGAAAATACAGAAGAGATGTATTTACAGGGAATGTCAACTAGTCTTCCAGAAGATGTTCAAATAAAGATGATGAGAACATTACCAGGACTTGAAAATGTAGCTGTTATGAGAAGTGCATATGCAATAGAGTATGATGCTATAAATGCAACAGAGTTAAAATTATCGTTAGAATTTAAAAATATAGAAGGTTTATTTGCAGCAGGTCAAATAAACGGTAGTTCAGGCTATGAAGAGGCAGCAGCACAAGGAATAATGGCTGGAATAAATGCAGCTATGAAAATAAAAAACCAAGATCCTATCATATTAGATAGGTCACAAGCGTATATAGGTGTTTTGATAGATGATTTGGTAACAAAAGGAACAAAAGAGCCATATAGAATGATGACATCTAGAGCAGAATATAGATTATATTTGAGACAAGATAATGCAGATATGAGGCTAACACCTATTGGTTATAAAATAGGTTTAATTAGTCAAGAAAGGTATAATAAATTTTGTCAAAAGAAGGAACGAGTAGAAAAAGAATTAAGTAGGTTAGAAAATACTAATATAGCTCCAACTAATGAAGTGAATGAGTTGTTAGAAAGTGCTAATAGTACTCGGCTAAAATCTGGAATAAAGCTAATTGATTTAATAAAAAGGCCAGAGCTAGATTATGATTTATTAAAGCCAATAGATAAGGATAGACCAGATCTTACAAATTCTGAAAAAGAACAGGTCTGTATAGCTGCTAAATATGACGGATATATAAAAAGACAGTTAATTCAAATAGAGAAGTTTAAAAAGTTGGAGAATAAGAAGTTATCAAAAGATATAGATTATTCAAAAATTGATGGTTTAAGACTAGAAGCAAGGCAAAAACTAAATAATATAAAGCCAGAATCAGTTGGACAAGCATCTAGAATTACAGGAGTGTCTCCAGCTGACATATCAGTACTTTTGATATATTTAAAAACGGTTAGGGAGAGATAATATGTTTTTTAAAGTGTTAGAAGATGGTTTAAGTGAGTTGGGAATAAAGATAAATCAGGTGCAATTAGAGAAATTTGATAGATATAAAGAGCTTTTGAAAGAATGGAATAATAAGATAAATCTTACATCAATTTTAGATGATAATGATATAGCAATAAAGCATTTTGTGGATTCTCTTAGTATAGAGTCATACATAAAGGGTGATAATATAAGCCTTATTGATATTGGGACTGGAGCGGGTTTTCCTGCTATTCCAATAAAAATAATGAGAGAGGATTTGAATATAACGTTGCTAGATTCTTTAGAAAAGAGAATAAAATTTTTAGATGATGTGATAGATAAGCTTGATTTATCAAAGATAATAGCTGTACACAAAAGAGCAGAAGAACTTGGTATGGATGATAAATATAGAGAAAAGTTTGATTATGCAACTGCTAGAGCTGTTGCAACATTACCAGTGCTATTAGAATATTGTCTTCCATTTGTAAAAAAGGGAGGAGTTTTTATAGCAATGAAAGGAAGTAATGTTGACGAAATAGATGATTCTAAAAATGCACTAAAAATATTAGGCGGGGAAATAATGGATATAAAAGAATTTAGCTTGCCAAAATCAGATTATAAAAGAAATGTAGTATTAATAAAAAAAGTGAAAGATACACCAAAAAAATATCCGAGAAAGGCTGGTAAGCCTTCTAAGATACCACTTTAGATTAGCAAAATATTCTAAAAAATGTAGTGCTACGAATAAAAAAATACTTGAAAGGCAAGTAAAATGTACCATTCCACCAGGCCTAGAAATTTTTTTAAAAAACTCAAAAATTTCTATTGACAAGTAGAAAAAAAAATAGTATCATAAGAGAGCAGTCGGGAAACGACAATAAAGAGTTTGCCGGAGTGGCGGAATAGGCAGACGCACAGGACTTAAAATCCTGCGGGAGTTAAATCCCGTACCGGTTCGATTCCGGTCTCCGGCACCAGATAGAACAAATTTCAATAAATTTTGAAGTTTGTTTTTTTTTTAGGAAGTAGTCTATTTAGGTAAAATTAGTATATTATGTGTTTAATGAGTTTTGGAAATTATTTTGGATAAATATACAAAGAAGGAGATTTTTTGTTATGAAAAAGATTGGAACATTTTTGTGGATTTTTGTAGTTATGCTTACCACTTTTTTTGGATTTAATTTAAGATACATAAATGATCAGAACAATCAATCGGTTGTCATTTTCAGTGATTTTAATCAAGTTTTAGGTTTAGAAGAAGTTTTAAAGAAAGATTTTATGGATATATTAAAAGAACAAAAAGAAGCAGGAATAAATAGTACTCTTATAAGTAAAGAGGAGCTTTTAAGAAATTCAGATAATTTAAGAAAAGTAAATATAGAACCAATATTAAATATAAGTTATGGAGATATACAAGAGTATGAAGATATTATAAAGCAATTTAAAATAAAATATTTGCGTTTTAGCAAAGATAAAATTTTAGGTTATCCAGATGAAATAGAAAGAACAGCTAAAATGATAAATGATAATAATTTGATTTTTATTGTAGAAGAAAAAACGAGTCAAATAGGGATAGTTGATAAAAAAGGATTAAATGAGTTGATGGATAAGACTGATTATGCAATTAATAGAATGTGTAAGCTTAGTGAAAATCAGTTAAAGAAGACTAATAATAGAGATTTATTTTATAAATTGGTAAGAAGTGTTATAGATAGAAATATAAGATTTGTGTACATAAAGGAATCAAACAATCCTAAATTCACTACTATGCAGAATTATAAAGAAACTAATGAAGCAGTACGAAACTTTAGCTCGTTTATAAAAAGAATGAAGTATGATCCTAATGGAACTATAGTGAAACTTAATAATCAAAGATTAAATTTATTATATTATTTCTTGGTAACGTTAGGTTTGGCTTTAACTTGTGTAGTTTATTTGAAAAGATTATTAAAATTAGATAAAAAGAAATCCTTTTTTTATTATATTATGATAATGATTTTTATTATGAGCATTAGTAAACTTTGGGAAATTGAATTGATATTAGCATTGGTTGCTAGTGTAGTATATAGTAGTTTAGCTAGTTTGTTAGTTTTAAAAAGAAGTTCTACCAATGATAAAAGAGTTTTACTAAAAAGTGTAGCTACTTTTTTTGGAATTAATTTATTAGGTGGATATACGGTTGTGTCTTGCCTTAATAGTTTAAATTATACTATGGGATTAGAAGTATTTAGAGGGATAAAAGTGGCATTTTTATTGCCGTTAATTATATATACTATAAGTTTTATTATTTTATATGAAATAAAATTAAAAGATATTGTTGATTATATAAAAAAGAAGAGTAAATTTGCTATTGCATTAACTTTGATTGGAGCTTTTTTGATTATTGCAGTTTATATTTTAAGAAGTGGTAATTTTAAAATATTAGGAGCAGGTATAATTGAATTAAGGATACGAGAATTTTTAGAATATAATTTAGGAGTAAGGCCAAGAACGAAAGAATTTTTAATAGGTTATCCAGCGATAATGCTTTTTATACATTTTAAGGAAGTAAAAAATAAAATATTAAAATTTGTTTTAGGAATAGGGATAACAATAGGAAGTATTTCTGCTATAAATAGTTTTTGCCATGTTTTTACTGCAATAAATGTGTCAATAATACGAAGCGCGAATGGTTTAATATTAGGTTTATTATTGGGTAAAATTATAATAATTTTGATAAATAACGTAAGTGTTAGAGCATTTTTACAAAATAATAGGCTTGTTAAAAAGATAATATCTTTGTATAATGATTGTTAGAGGCGTTTGTACAATTACTAAAAACAAGAGGTGGCAATATAAATGAAAGTTATTCATTTGATAGGCGGAGGAGATGTAGGAGGCGCTAAAATCCATGTACTTAGTTTAGTAAAGGAACTTAGCAAAAATATTAAGGTTAAAGTAATAGCTTTAAGAGAAGGAAGTTTTTCTAAAGAAGCAAGGGAAATGGGTTTAGATATAGAAGTAATAAAGAGTAAGAATTTTTTGAAGGATGTCTTGAGTATTATAAAGATAATAAAAAATGATGATTACGATTTTATACATGCCCATGGAGCTAAAGCTAACCTTTTTGCTGTTATATGTAAAATTTTTACTAAGATATGTATTATAACGACTGTTCATAGTGATTACAAATTAGACTATTTACAAAGTGTGGTAAAAAAATATACGTATGGTATTATAAACTCTATAGCATTAAGATTTGTACATTTTTATGTTGCGGTATCGAGTAATTTTAGATATATGTTAATAGACAGAGATTTTCCTGTAGATAACATATATACAGTTTATAATGGAATCGATTTTGAAACACAAACAGAAGGATATGATAAAGATAAAACTTATAAGAAATATAATATAAAAGTAGACAAGAAAGACATAGTGATAGGAATATTAGCAAGACTTCATCCAGTAAAGGATATACCTACATTTTTAAATGCGGCTTGTGAAGTGTTGAAAGTTAAACAGAATGTTAAATTTATAATTGGAGGAGACGGAGAACAAAAAGAATTATTAAAAAGCTATGCAAATAGGCTAGGTATTTTAGATAAAGTTTTGTTTATAGGATTTGTTGATAATCCTTATGAGTTTATGAATATTTTGGATATAAACGTTTTAACGTCGTTAAGTGAAAGTTTTCCTTATTCTATATTAGAGGGAACAAAATTGAAAAAAGCCACAATAAGTACAAATGTTGGCGGAATTTTTGATTTAATAGATGATGGTGAGAATGGCTATTTATTTGATGTTGGAGATTATAAAACATTAGCAAGTTACATGATTAATCTTATAGATGATTGTGACTTGAGAGAAAAATTTGGGAATAATTTATATAAAAAGGCAAAGAGAGAATTTTCATTAGATAAAATGGGAGAGACACAATTAAAAATTTATTATGATATAAAGAGAAAACTCAGCAATTTAAATTATAGTTTAAAAAATGATTATGATATATTGATATCAGGGTATTATGGACATAGCAATATGGGTGATGAGGCTATGCTTGAAGCGATAATAGAAACTTTTAGAAAAGAAAGGAAAGATATAAAGCTTGCTGTGTTATCACAGAAACCTGATTTAACAACACGTACACACAATATAAAATCTATATATAGGTTTAATTTGTTTAAAATTTTAAAAATACTTATTAAGACAAAGGTATATATAAATGGTGGAGGTAGTTTAATACAAGATAGTACAAGCAATAGGTCATTGTATTATTATTTGGTTCTTATATTAATGGCAAAATTAACAAGAACTAAAGTTATGATTTATGCCAATGGGATAGGTCCATTAAAAAGGGAAATTAATAGACATTTAACGAGTTTTGTGTTAAATTTAGTTGATGTAATAACAGTAAGAGATGAAAATTCTTTAATTGAACTTGATAAGTTAAAAGTTAAAAGACCAAAGATAGAATTAACGGCTGATTCAGCATTGACATTACAAAGTATTGATGAAAATAGGATAAGAGATATATTGAAATCAGAGGGAATAGATGAGAATCAAAATTTGATTGGATTCTCTGTTAGACAATGGGGAAAGAACATGGAATATGTAGATGCTATAGCAAAGATAGCGGATATTGCATATAAAAAATATAATTTAGAACCTGTTTTTATAGTTATGCAAAAAAGTGGTGATTTAAAAATTAGTGAAGATATTGTAAAAAAAATGAAGGCCAATTCCCATATAATAAGCGGGAGTTATTCACCAAAAGAAATATTAGGTATAATAAGTAGGCTTCAAATATTAGTTGGTATGAGGTTACATGCATTGATTTTTGCAGCCATGTCATCAGTCCCATGTGTTGGAGTTGTGTATGAGCAAAAGGTTGAAGGCTTTATAAATAGTGTAAGGCAACTTTCTGCAGGAGATGTTCAAGAATTAAAGGTTGACAAATTGACTAAAATGTTAGAAGATGTTTATCAGGATAGAAGAATTTTGAGAGATTATCTTTTGAGTATAAAAAGGGATTTGCAAGATAAGTCAATAAGAAATGCGAAGCTTGCGTTGGAATTGTTAGATGCAAGAAATGAGAAAGAAGCTATTGTGGGTATATAACTCAGTCGGAGATGTCCCCCGCCTCTAAGCTTGAAAAAGCGTAGGCGGTGGGTACATATTTACAATTCAGTGGGAGTTCA
>JBGUYI010000012.1:0-2152 GCA_045118635.1 Acetivibrionales bacterium | reverse complement strand
CGTGGATGCACACGGATTTGAATGGTAAGTTGTACCCTGCCGGGTACACAAATCCGGCGCAGCAATACTCGCAAGCTCGTATTGACTAGCACTTTTTCAGAGACCGTGACAAAATGGGAGAGGCTTTACGTGAAAAGCTTGTCATTTAATGGTGTTCTAGAGTTTGTGTGGGGGAGATAATCGTGAGTAGCCTCGTAAACTAGACACGTTATCTCTTTTTTGTTTTATTATTTTAATTATATCACAAATTTTTATTTATTTTATTTTTTCAATTTTTACAAGATGTTTTTTAGTTTTTTTATTGTACGCTATCCCAACTGCCAACTTTTTACCTGTGCAATTACGTAATGAATTCACATATTTTTTGTTTTTAATTTGTTCAATTGCTTTTTCAGGAGTGCTATTTGTCTTTAGTTCTAATATAAATGCAGTTTCTGATTTATTATTGGGGATAAAGACAAAATCAGCATATCCTTTACCTCCATGCAGCTCTCTTTCAATTAAGTAACTTTCACTAGCACCTAGATATACTAAAAGTATTACAGTAGCAAGAGAATCTTCATTATTGTATTTCATAAGAGGAATGTATATATCATGAGCGTTTTCTATAATTTCAGACATCTTTTCTGTATCTTCATTTATTGTAGCATAAAGCATATCACGCCACATGTCAGTAATTTTACTTATATTACCTAAAGAATCACTAATTAAAGCCTCCTCAAAAATTTGTTTTATTTCCTTGTTAGGTATAGATATAGTCTTGTTATAATAGCTTAAATTACCATATATAGCTAATGCAGATAATATACTATTTCTATTTTTTATTTCATTGCCACTATCATCTTTTTGATAGCCTTTTAATGTTATGCCAATAGATTCACCACTAACTAATTTGATTATGTCCTCTTGTATGTTATCTGTGTTATCCTTTATGAAGTCTAGTATAACTTTCATAGGAGCAGTACTAGTCCAGTAGTTTTTGCAGACACCTCTATTAAGGGCAAATACAACTGAACGAGGATTATATATTTCTTGTCCATCCTCAGTATAATATCCATCGTACCACTCTTTTAATTCTTCTAGTGATATTTTGGTTTGTTTAGCACATAATTCATTAACTTCTGACTGAGTAAATCCAAAATATGTACCATATGTTTCATCACTTAATGTATTATATTCATCAAACATATTGCAAAAAGAACCACTAAAGTACTTGGCGATAGGCAATATACCAGTCATGTAAGCGAATTCAACGTAAGGTTTGTCTTTTAGCAAATCTTCGATAAAATCAAGTAGATCTATTTTATTTTCTTTAGAGTATAAATTTCTATTGAATATGTAATCCCATTCATCAATAATAAAAATAAACCCTTGACCAAGTTTATAAGATACATCATCGAAAATTTTACTAAGAGGATCTTTTTCATTTATATTAACCTCAGGACAAAGTTCTTTTAGATCACTAACCAAGCCATCGATAAAATAATTTCTATATTCTTCATAAGTGTTTAGCTTTAAATTTTTAGTATTGAAAGACATAAAAATAACATTATGTTTATTTAAGTGTTCCTTATATGATTCATATTTACTCACATTAAGTTTATCAAAAATAGCTTTTGTATCTAAGTTTTTTGTGTAATATGAAGCAAGCATGAACGCATTAATACTTTTACCAAATCTTCTTGGACGTGTGATGCAAACATATTGTCTAGCACTTCTAACTAATTTATTTAGTTTGTGTATAAGCTCAGATTTATCGACAAAATAATCTTCTTTTGTTATTTTTATAAATTGATTATTCTCTCTTATATTATTCAAAAAATAACTCATTTTTTATTCCTCCTTCAAATAAATAATATTGCCTACTCTATGAATTCTCCTTTTTTTAGGTGTTTGTTTATTTTGTGTAATGTATTTGTTTGATGCAAGTAAAACATTCTTTATATAATTTTCTAAATTTTCTTTGTCAGAAGAATATTAAGTCAATGAACTTTTTTTCTTCTGTTGATATAACAGTTTTTATTGTCTTGATTCTACTTAAGGGCTTTACGGCGATTTTGGTAATTTAATCTTGTTTCATTTTGATTATAGCCATCTTTTCAAAACATGCTATACCAAAACAAATCACATTAGGGTATACAACCTTATTTAG
>JBGUYI010000011.1:0-2454 GCA_045118635.1 Acetivibrionales bacterium | reverse complement strand
TGGATGCACACGGATTTGAATGGTAAGTTGTACCCTGCCGGGTACACAAATCCGGCGCAGCAATACTCGCAAGCTCGTATTGACTAATTATTCTTCCACTCATACATTTCTACCACTCAAATGATGTCAATTTACCTTCAGTTTGCATATTGCTAAAACCCGTTTGTCTTAAAGCTTCATACAACACAATTGCTACTGAATTTGCCAAATTTAAAGAACGTAAATTTTCGTTCATGGGTATTCTTATACAACTTTTTTTATTATTATACAATAGTTCCTCTGGCAATCCTTTTGTTTCTTTGCCAAAAACAAAAAAACTATCATCTGGATATTTTTTATCGCTATAATTATTTAATCCTTTTGTTGTGACATAAAAAAAGTTCTTATCTTTATATTTTTCTGCCAGTTCTAAAAAGCTATCGTAATAAGTTATATCAACATATTTCCAATAATCTAATCCTGCTCTTTTTAAATATTTATCTTCAACTGAAAAACCCAACGGTCTTATTAAATGCAGTTTCGTTCCAGTTGCTGCACATGTTCTAACTATATTGCCAGTATTTTGTGGTATTTCTGGCTCAACCAAAACTATATTAAATGACATATTTATTCACTTTCCTTTAATCTTTTTTCTTTCTACTTTCTCACATTTTTGTCTTATTGTCAATTATCCCAACCCTAAAGGGGCGTGGCTTCAACCGAATTAATTTTTGTGAAGAAAAAAACTACAAACTCTAAATTTTCAATCTAAGTTTGTAGTTTACCTATCGAATTAATTTCTTTATTTAACTGTTGTTTCTTACGACTTTCCTTGTTTACTAATTCTTTTCTCACTTCTTTCAAACATTCTTTTACATCTTCTATGTTTTTATTAATATCGTCTTTACTTAATAATCCTTCTCTATTTCTTACTATGCTGGATAGACCAACTGCTTTCCCTTGAACAATCTTTTTAATAGTATCTATTCCTCCTTTATAATCTTCTAATCTTTTGTCATCATCATTGATATTAGAAAATTTAGTTGTCATTAATATGTTCAAGTTTTGTTTTTCTACCTCTTTATCATTTTTAAATTCAAAATTACCATTATTTATACTAACTTTAATCCTTTCTACTGCGTTTTTGCCATTTCTTTCTAATTGTATATACCAATCGTCATTCTCTTTTACCACATTTACATTTTTCACATCTTTTAAATTAGCTTTATTCTCTTTTATATATTCTTTTGCAATACTTAATCCTACCCTTATCTTTTCTGCTTTTTCTATTTCATTATCACATCTTTTTATTAAATCCTTTTCTTTAATAGGCTCTTTATTATCTGATACTTCAACTTGTTTATTATTAATCTCTCTATCTAGCTTATTATCCTTTAATCTTTGTGCTATAGATTTTTTTTCTACTTCTGGTTTATTAATAACTTGTTCAAACGTATTTTTTATACCATTAAAATTAGACTTCTTTATAATACTTTCTGGTTCTTTATGTATTTCTTTTGCTATTTGTGGCTTTAATTCAACTTTCTTCTTAACTATAGGTATAGACTCATCATTTATTTTTTGATATTCTATTGCATGCTCTGGGATTGGCGTTTCTTTTAATATTACATGTTTTAAATCTTTAGTATTTTCTCGATATTCTATTACATTTTTTAGGTCTTTAAAATTCTTCATAATACTTTCTGGTTCTTCATATATTTCTTCTGCTATTTGTGGCTTTAATTCAACTTTTCCCTTAACTATAGGTATAGACTCATCATTTATTTTTTCACGTACTATTGATACATTATCTGCGAGTTGTACTTCTTCAGGTTTTTCCTTTTCTTCACCTCCAAACAATTGCTCAATAGTCGGAATTTTACCATCTTTTTTATAACTATCATACATATCTACTATTTTTTCTATTTTATCTCTATCTTTCCATTGACTTTCATCATCATAGAACTCTTTATCACTTTCTATTAACTCATTTACTTTTTCAATAACTCCATCTTTATCATCTAATTTTTTATATATTTCTCCAAATTCTCTTACACTTAACTTATCTGTTATATCGTCTATCCCTATATCGTCATCATTCTCTTGTATTTCATATTGTATTTTCTCTTGTGAAGTAGTTTCTACATGCCTCAATTTTATATTGTTAATTTGAGTTAATAAATCTTGTTGATTAATTCCTTGTCTATTACCTTCATCCGATTGCATTGTCTTGGAATTTTTTTCTTTAATATTAGTTTGTTCTTTTCTACTACTTTGCGAAGTTGGAGGTGGGGGCGGTGGTGTTGGAGCTTCATTCTTTCTCCCTATATTTTGTGGATTTATTATCTTTTGTTGTTTGTCTTCTTCATTTTGATTTTCTTTATCTTCTTCATTTGATTCTTCTTCATAATCTTCATCGTCATCATCGTCTTGGTATCCCATCATCTCCCGTCTATTAGTCATCGCATCTTTTTC
>JBGUYI010000010.1:0-6689 GCA_045118635.1 Acetivibrionales bacterium | reverse complement strand
GTGGATGCACACGGATTTGAATGGTAAGTTGTACCCGTAGGGTACACAAATCCGGCGCAGCAATACTCGCAAGCTCGTATTGACCTTCTAAAAGTTTTATAGCATTACAGTTTCATAATTGATGTTTTAATATCCAATTAACCAAATCTTCAAAAACATATCGTCCATCTGCAACTTTTATGATTGTATCTAAAAGCTCTTCTTGTGAATATTTAAGCTCTATTTTGTTAAGTTCAAGGAACACAATCATAACATGCGTACCTATCCGTTTGTTTCCATCAATGAAAGCATGATTTTTTATTAAACCATACCCAAGTCGTGCTGCCTTCTGTTGAATAGATGGATACATATCTTGCCCACCAAAGCTCTGAAATGGCACTGCAATTGCCGATTCAAGTAAACTCTCATCCCTTATACCACATGAACCACCGGTTTTTTTTGTTAAATCATCATGCAATCTTATTACCTGTTCCTTTGACAAAACTATCATTTAGCAAGCTCCTCATATACTTTTCTATTCTTTTTAATAATACGTTTAGATATTTTTAATAAATCTTCATCATTCGCAAGTTGCTCTTCTTCAGCCTTCCCAAATTCTATTAAAATATATCGGGGTGTATTATTTTTTAAAATAATCACAGAACCATTCTCATCCACTAACCGCGCAATTCGTGAAAAGTTCTTGTTTGCCTCACTAATAGATACAAGATTCTTTGTATTAATATTCATATATATCATCTCCTTTATTTTTATTATATGCAAATATTAGGATTAATTCAACCTATTTTTTACACACTCAACAAAATTGCATATAAAAAAAGAGCCGATTGGCTCTTTCTTTACCTTACACAATTACTATCTGTACAAGATAAAGATCTTAATTCGTTTTTTGCATTTTCTATTATACTTTGTGGAAATCCTATAACTTCTAAAAGTTTTATAGCATTACTTGTATTACTTATTCCATCATGTAAAATATAACGTAAGTACAGAGATGTCCCCCGCCTCTAAGCTTGAAAAAGCGTAGGCGGTGGGTACATATTTACAATTAAGTGAGAGTTCAAGCTCCGACGTAAATTTAACGCGTCCTTTAGGATGCACACGGATTTGAATGGTAAGTTGTACCCTGCCGGGCACACAAATCCGGCGAAGCAATACTCGCAAGCTCGTATTGACTTTCATATGTTTTGACGAGAAATTTTATGCAAGTAAGAAATTTATTGTCTTATATTTCTATTTAAAGAATAGAGGTTTCATGACAATATTAGCAATAAATAGAAGAAGGTGGAAGGTTTGATAGAAGTAAGAAGTGTAAGCAAAGAATTTGTAAAAAAAATATCAAAGAAAGAGGAAAAAACTTTTTTTGCCGATTTTGAAATTAATTTTACAGCAAAAAAAGGAGAGATTCTTGGGATTCTAGGTCCAAATGGTGCAGGAAAGACTACACTACTTAGAATGATTGCCGGAATAATGAAACCAACAAATGGTTCAATTGTTATTGATGGAATGAATTATAACAATGATGAAATTGCAATTAAAAAACAAAGTGCATTCTTGACAGGAGGGACAAGATTGTATAAAAATCTGTCTCCATACGAAGTACTTAAGTTGTGTGGTGAATATTATGATGTTATTGACATAGAAAAAAGGATTAAAGAAATTTCGCAGGAGTTTGAAATGAATGATTTTTTACATCACAAGATATCTAAATTATCGACAGGACAATCTCAACGTGTTGGATTGGCAAGATGTGCGTTACATAATCCTAATTATTATATTCTGGATGAGGCAACAAGCGGATTGGATGTTATATTGAGGCAAATAGTCTTGGATTTTATTGAAAGAGAAAAAGAAAAGAACAAGTGTATTGTGTATTCTACGCATTATATGGAAGAAGCAGAAAGCATTTGTGATAGAGTTGTAATAATGAATAAAGGTAAATTAATTGCAATAGGTACACCTAAAGAGATAAAGGAAAAGACAAATACAGAAAACTTAAGAGACTCATTTTTTGAATTAGTTAAAGAGTTTGATAATTAGAAAGTAGAAGGAAGCGTGGTTCAATGAATAGTAAAATTGTAGTAACAGTGAAAAAAGAATTGAGAGATATAATTAAAGATAAGAAAACAACAATCTGGATAGGTGTTTTAATTTTGATGTTGCTTGTTTCAGTTTTTGTAAGTATATATTTTATTAATAAAGGAATTGAAAAAGAAGAAACTAAAACAAAGGATGATATTGTATGTCATGTAGGAGTAAACTATAAATTAACACAGCCAGAAACAGAAATTATAGGTTCTAATTTTCATTTAGATTATTATAAAACAAAAGAAGAATTGCAAGAAGCGTATGAGAAAGGAAAAATTGATGCATATATTACCTTAAAGGATAAGGAATATACAGTATATCTTGATAATACTAAAGAAATTACACCATATATTAGTGATAGAATATCTGGTTATTTTTACAACTATAATGAAAAAATTACAAAAGATTATTTGACAAGTATAAATGTGAATGTAGATAAGATATATAACAATTTTAATGTAGTATATGAAAGATTAGATGATGAAAAAGCATTAAAAGAGAATATATTGCAAGAAAAAGCAGATTCCATATCCAATATTATAATACTGGTGGTAGTTTATTATATTCAAGCGATTGTAATATTTGTTGCAATTAATTCGTCAATTGAGATTGTAACTGGGGAAAAAGAACATGGCACATTAGAAACAATGTTAACATTTCCAATAAAAATTCGAGATTTTATAATGGGAAAGTATTTGGCAATGACAATAGCATGTTGTACAGTATCTGTCATCAGTATATTGTTGATAAAAATTTTATTTAGTATTGCAAATAGATTAATAAAATTGCCGAAAGATGTTTTTATTCATTTAGGTATTGGTCAAATGGCTTTAGCAATTTTACTAATGTTCATATATTCTTTATTTATAAGTGCATTATGTGTAGTGCTTGCAAGTTTTGCAAAAACATATAAAGAAGCACAAAACAAGGTAAGTCTTGTTATGTTTATATTGTTAGTGCCATTTTATTTAAGGGAATTAAATATTAGTTTGAATTCAAAAATAGTTTCAATTATACCAGGTGTAAATTATTATTGCTTTCTAGAAAAAATGTTTTCTAAGGGGCTAGTTTTTGATGATATTATTAATTTGATTTTAATAGTTGTGTCAACTATAGTGTATTCTGTAGCTCTTATAAAAATGGTTTCTAATGTGTATAAATCAGAGGAAAGATTATTTTAAAAAAAGGAATATACAAAAGTCTATTATTCATTATTTGATGATGGACTTTTGTAATTTGTTTTCATTTCAGAGGCTATAGAAGAGGAACAATCTAGAAACTTCTAATTATGGTATATTACTCAAAGAATACTTTTTATAAGAATTTTTTTACCAAAGGAATTTTTTTCAATAAATATATTATTGTCATACATACTATAAAAACTATAAAATCTAAAATTGTAATAGCAATTATCCTATTAAATTTAAATATACTTTGAACAATTCCTAATTTGTACAATTTAAATTTTAAAGCCGTATGAATTAAATATATTCCAAATGTAGTAGAAGCTACCATACTTATAACATTAATGAATTTCTCAGAATAATTTTTATTTTCAAATAAATACCTGGCAATATAGAATAATGATATAGCCATTAATACTACTGGGAATGCATTCCAAGAATCTAAAGTATATGAGATTTCTCCTTTATTCAAATATGGTAAATAAATTGATAAAAACATACCTATGTATGACATTATAAATAAAAAGAATGAAACAATTAAATTTTTTTTAGATATTTTAATTTTTGAAATATAATCGCCACAAACTATAATAGTAATAATTATAGGAAAAAAAGCTAATTGGAAATAATAATTAGTATTAAATCTTAGATAATTTTTTAAAAAGTTAATAAGTGTTGGTACTATTAAAAACGTAAAAATAAAAACAATATAATCTTGTTTTGTAAAATTTTTTATCATCTTTTGAATAAAAGGCAAAGCTAAATAGACTCCAATAAGAGCATATATGTACCAATAAGGTAATATATATGGATTTACTAATATTGATTTTAGAAACTGAATGATACTCATATTATGCAGACCTGTATCCCTAATATAAAATATTAAAGACAGACTAAAAATTGGTACAAAAACCCTAAATATACATTTTAATATTTTTTTATAACTATAAGACTTATTTAATACGAGTCCTCCAGTAATCATCAAAAATAATCCAACACCAACTTTACATAAAGAAAATGTCATACAATAAAAAGTTACATTAGCAAAGGTTTTATGTTCTAATATAAATCCATTAGTATGATTAATAATAACCATAAAACATGCAAATATTTTTAGAATATCTAAATATATTATCTCATTTTTTTTACTCACCATATTACCACATCCTTTAATTAATATTACAAATTGATATTGAGAATTCAAGTTTTAATGTTTTGATTATTATATCACATTAATTAATATTTAGGGTATGCAAGTTTCAATTTTAAAATAAGTCGTTTGTTATTTTTTTTAGTAAAATATTGAATTTTTTGTTATGAGAGGTTAGAATATATGCATGATGTAAAGTTTTGATTACAAAACGTAGGGAAAGAGGATATGTGTACTGTTCATACTATCATATTGTGTGATGTATTAGGTGTAGAATAGTGTCTCTATACCAGAAATAGACTGTAAATTTTCAAGATGCCATAATTATGGGCTATATGATAAAGATAACGTAAGTACCGAGATATCCCTTGCCTCTAAGATTTTCGCTGTCAGCAGTGGGTACATAATTTCAATGAAGACGGGAGTTCAAGCTCCGACGTAAATTTACCACTCCGCGTGAATGCACACGGATGTGCATATGTATTTTGTGATAGGTTACGTAGCACGCACATCCGGCACGAAAGATTTTCGAGAAAATCTTGATTGACCAATAAAAACACTTGAAATTTCACAAAAAATACTATAGAATGTGATGGAAGAAGAGATTTTGGCAAACAATGTAAATATTATAATAAAAATTTCTTGCAAACCTGTTAGAAATATGATAATGTTTGATTTGCTGAAAGAAGATTTTGTGATTATTAATGATTATAAAGTTTAAAAATTGTGTGTAATGGAGCGAATTTTAGGAGATAAGAAATGTAGGAGGAATGAAATATAATGAAATCTCAGTTAGAAAAAATTGAAAAGAATTCTGCTACTATAAAAGTAGAAATTAGCAACAAAGATTTTTTAGAAGCAGTGAAAAAAGCGTATTTTCAAAATGTAAAAAGATTTAATATCAATGGTTTTAGAAAGGGAAAGGCACCAAAAAATATAATTGAAAAATATTATGGAGAAGAAATCTTTTTTGAGGATGCTATAAATATTATTTTTCAAGATTGTTATAGTGATGTAGTGAAAGAAACAGGGATAGAACCAGTTGACAGACCGCATTTAGAAGTAAAACAAATAGGAAAAGATAAAGATTTGATATTTGAGTTAGTTGTTACAGTAAAGCCAGAGGTTACGTTAGGAGAATACATGGGTATAGAGATAGATAAAGTAGAATATAATGTAACTGATAAAGATGTAGAAAATGAGTTAAAAAATGTAGCAGAAAAAAATGCTAGAATAAAAACAGTAGAAGATAGAGCAGTTCAAAATGGTGATATTACTACTATTTCATATAGAGGGACAATAGAAGGAGTAGAGTTTGAAGGAGGTACTTCTGATGAGCATAAACTTACAATAGGCTCGGGTGAATTTATAGAAGGATTTGAGAGTCAATTAATTGGTGCAAAATTAAATGATGAAGTAAAAGTTAATGTTACATTTCCCGAAGAATATTTTAAAGAAGAACTATCAGGTAAACCAGCAGTTTTCGATGTTAAGATACTAAAAATTGAGGAAAAAGAATTGCCAGTTATAGATGACGAGTTTGCAAAAGATGTAAGTGAGTTTGAAACATTGGAAGAGTACAAGAGTAGTATAAGAGATAATTTGGAAAAAGAGTTTAAGGATAAAGAAGAGATAGAGAAAGAAGACAAAGTTTTAAGCAAAGTTATTAGTAATGCTACAGTAGATATTCCAGAAGTAATGATAGAAAGGCAAATTGACTCATTATTACATGATTTTGAGCATAAGTTAAAACACCAAGGAGTAGATTTAGAGACATATTTAACATACGTAGGTTATAGTATTGAAGATTTAAAAGAGCAATTTAGAGAAAAAGCAACTCAAAATGTGAAAGCTCAATTGGTTTTAGAAAAAATAGTAAGTCAAGAAAAAATAGATGTATCAGAAGAAGAAATAAAGAATGAAATAGAAGCAATAGCGAAAGTATATAATGTAACAGAAGAAAATTTTTATGATAGGTTTAGTGAAGAAGATAAAGAGCATGTCAAGGAAAAGGTAGCAATTAAGAAGATTGTCAAAAATATGGTAGATAGTGCAAAAATGAAAAATTGATTAAAGAAATAAATTTTGCAATCTTTTATCAAGAGGTGGCAATGTGAATTGCCACAGAAAGTCAATACGAGCTTGCGAGCATTGCTGCGCCGGATTTGTGTACCCGGCAGGGTACAACTTACCATTCAAATCCGTGTGCATCCTAAAGGACGCGTTAAATTTACGTCGGAGATTGAACTCTCGTATTCATTGTAAAT
>JBGUYI010000009.1:0-3445 GCA_045118635.1 Acetivibrionales bacterium | reverse complement strand
TTGACTAGGAATTTGCTTTTATCGTTTTTTAAAGAAAACCCACCTTTTGTGGACTTCAATTAATCACTTTATTTGCGGTTTTTCTTCTTATATTCATCTAAGAATTGGCTTGGTATGACTGTTCCACCTTTACAAAATGGACATTCGAGTTCTGGAACATCAACATCATCGAATTCAAACATTTCTAAAAGAAGGTCATATTCAATTTCATCTTTATGACCGCATTTTAAACAAATGAGCTCGACATATTCATCGTAAATATCTCTTTTAATAAATTCTTCTACGTCGATATTTGCGTTTTCGAAATAATTATAATCTTCAACTCTTTGTCTTTTTTCTTCTTCTGATACAGGTATTTTTTTAGTAATTAGTTTTCGCATTATGTAGGTCCTCCATAATAAGAAGCTTCATAAGCAAATATCATTTCATATCCACATTGGCATAATAACGGATTATACCCAAATGCCCATAGTATTCCATGCTTATAGGTATTTTTTAAAATAAGTTCATCAATATCTCTACTAGTAAATAGTTTACTACCACATATGTATTTTTGATAACTAGCGTTGCTATAAAACCCATAATATCTAATTTGTTGGAATCCTTTTTCTGGAATGTGGATGATTAATTTCTTGATAAAATCATCAACATTATCAACTATTTCTTGTCTGCCTAATTTATCTTCCTCGTTAGTAGTGTTGTCATCTTCATGAGGATCGTAATACCAATATATTTTCTTTTCGATTTTATCGTATCTAGTTAATCTTCTTTCTGATATTGCGGGATGAGATGCATATCTAGCAATATAATTAGCCATTGCTTTTACTGAGCTAATAGAAGTATCACTAGTTTGTTTTGGACCATAAAAATAGCTACCTTTATTGCATCTTTTCTTTACCGCTTCACATAGTGATTTAATTTGTTTTAGTGATACTTTATTGTTTTCATTTTTCTTAAATAAGTTAACTATCTTACTCGTGATAGTGAATAAAAATACTTTTCTAAGAGCGTCAAAATGAAGATAATCCGATTTATGAATTACTCCATCCTTAGTTATATAGTTTTCAGCGTATAAAACATGGATGTGAGGATGCCATTTCAAATCTCTTCCATAAGTATGAAGAAAACAAATAAAGCCTAGTCTTCTTCCTTCTTTCTTATATGCCTTTGGAGCGTGTCTTTTAAACATAAAAACAAGTGATTCATTTACCGAAGCAAATAGTTCACCTAGTAATCTTCTGTCTATTCTAAATAAAGGTCTAAGCTCAGGAGGAATAGTGAAGACTAATTGTCTATGATTCATCTTTAATATTTTCTTAGAAACACTTATGGCAATTTTATCTCGATATTTCTTCCCACATTTAGGGCAAAATCTCGATTTACATGTTTTAGTGATGATTTGAGTGTTATTACAGTTAGGGCATCTAAAAACAAAGACTCCATTTTTAGGATTTTGACAATCCATCATATCAGCGACATTTTTCTTTATTGATTCTCTTATTGGATTATCAGGATTATCGTATTTTGCTAAAAAGGAATCCCAATTATCTAAAAAGATATCTTGAATGGAAATATCTCCAATATATTTTCTCCCATCTTTACTGTTATTGATTTTTCTTACTTCATTAAAATATGTTTCTTTACCAGCAAGTCTAGCAATTCTTAATCTTTCATAAAACTGTGGTTTCTTATAGAATGTATCGTTTTTAAAATTGGAGTTCCTATATTTTTTGCCCATGAGAATATTATAAAAAATCTGCATCCAAATATCAGGAGGCAGATTTATAGGTGATTATTTTTAATCACTTTTGTTCTAAAAACGATAAATTGACATCATGTTATTGACAAAAATAGCGACTTTACTGATAAACCGCTAATGAAAATTGAAAGAAAACTTTATTTAACGTTTTCAAGCAAAAAGTCCCCACTTCTATAAGTGGTGGGAGCTAGTATGTCACTATAAATCAAAACATGAAAATCTAACTGCTTTTTTTCAGTTTGTTTTGAAGTAATGCTTGATATGATAAAACATATCGTATAAAGTATTAATAGGAGGCAACAAATAATGCCAATTATTGCTCGTTTTTATAGCATTTTGATAAAAATGTATTACATTGAAGATGAACATAATCCGCCACATATTCATGCTAAATACAACGAATATGAAGGGATTTTCAACATTGAAACAGGGGTTATGACTAGAGGCAACTTGCCAAAAAACGCTAAACATCTTGTTAAAGAATTCATCTCTCAATATAGGGATAGACTTTTGTCTATGTGGAAAAATCAAGATTTTGAAGAATTAAAATTCAAGGAGTAATTAACTATGAATAATTTAATCGTTAAAATTGAGCCAAAGAAAAATATGATTTTAATTGCAACTTTTGCTGATGGTGAAGTTGTCTCTTTTGATGTTAAAACACTATTTGAAAAATATCCTGTATTTCACGCTCTAGAAGATGAAAAATTATTTAAAAGCGTTGTCATTGATGGCGTTGGATATGGTATTAGCTGGGATGATGATTTGGATTTATCTAGCGATGGTATTTATTCTAAAGGTGAACATATAGATAAAGTTGATCCTGAAATCAAATTGATTGTTGGACAAGCTATCGCTGAAGCGAGAAACGAAAAAGGGATGAGCCAAAGAGAATTAGCATCCAAAACCGGTGTTATGCAAGCTGAAATTTCTAAAATAGAGCAAGGAAAAGGAAATCCAACTTTGTTGACACTTCAAAAAATAGCAAAATCACTAGGAAGATCAATTTCTTCATTTTTGCTCTAATAGTAGGATTAATCTAATAGAAATAAAACTTTTTAATTTATTCGACTGCCATCGTTTTTTCATGTGTATTAAAAATTTTTCTAGCAGCACACAAAATTGGTGATAAAAGTTATTAGATATTATCTAATTTAAACCAGAAAATGAAGGCGTTATTTCTCACATAGTGTCTTCTTTTTCTTTGGCCTCCGTCCCTTTTTATGTTTAATTATTTTTCTGGATTTTTCTCTTTTTGATTCTAAATCGCTTCTTTTTAATTCAACATCAGCGAGCAATATGTGTCTCAGTATCCTTTCATCTCTTGGCCAGGTTTCATCTTGCTGTTTGCAGCGGAACAAATAAACAAACCAATTTAAATAATCCTGTAAATATTCTGTATCCATGCCTGTGAACCTTGATAAATATCTTTGTACCCAGGCACAGAACGAATTTATTAGAAGCATTGCTTTTAACGTTTCTTCATCTTTAACAATAGATTTATGTATTTCATCTTTAACTCCAGCTTTCTTTATTGCTTTAGCGTGAGAATGTAAACCATCGTGAATTATTTTTGTTACAGTTCCTTCGGCGAGATGAGGTAATAATGCATCTTTGATTTTTTTGCTTGTTGGTCTTCCTCTTCCAATCAAAAACATAATCATTCGTTTAGATTGATCAATTGCA
>JBGUYI010000008.1:0-3398 GCA_045118635.1 Acetivibrionales bacterium | reverse complement strand
GATGTGGCTGTAATTTTTACCTTTTCTGATGTCAATTTTTGCGATGAATCAATATTATTTAATACTTCTTCTTCTGTGTTGTACCATGTATCACTTTGATATGCTCCATTTTGGTATTTTATTTCTAAATTTATTTTTTCTATACAGCTTACATTAATGTCACACACCTCATATCCTGTGTTCCCTACGTATAATTTCCCACTAAAATTTTCCTTCAAATTGTTTGCATCTATGGTTACACCATAATACGTTCTCCAATTCCCATTTTCATCTGCAGTTGCCTCGTTTCCATTTCCTTGCCCTAAACAACTTATCTCTTTACCACTTGAAGTTTTTATATAACAATCAATTTTATCTCCTTCTTTTAGATTCCCATAAGTTCTAACATAAAATTTAAATTTGAGATCTATACTGGCTAATATTTCATTATTATAAATCTCATAATAATACCCTTGATAAGATGGTACATTGACATAATCACCTGTACTATTTTTACGATAAGTCCTAGTTAAATTTGTAGTTTTACCATCTACTGTCCAATCATACTTATATGTATACGCATACCCCTCTCTTCCTCCTAATACACACGCTAACACTATCACAAAAAACATCACAAATAATTTTATACTTTTTTTCATATACAAGCATCTCCCTTTTTGGTCCAATATTTTTTTTACGATACTACTGTCTCCTTTCCTATGTTTTTTCTCAGTATATTAATCGGAAAACTAATGACATACTTTATGCTTCAGAAAAAAATACCATGGCATAATTAGGCTAAAACTTCCCCAGATTAGGGGCTTATGTTTTAGCCTATGGATTTTACGTCTAAACTAAAATGGGTTGTATTTGATTGCCATTTATTGCCTCTTTTAAGGTTGGTATAATAAGATTTGATTTTGCTACTAATGAATTTGGCTTTTTCTCATGATCATCTTGTCCAAATGGCACAAAATATATATTTTTTATATTTATAAGTTTTGCTATATTCATTGCACTATTGCCTAATCCGTCATTTGTCGCGATAGATAAAACTAATGGTCTTATATTTCTAAGATGTGCTTTAGCTGACATTGTTACCGTTGTATCTATTATGGAATTTGCAAGCTTTGCCATAGTATTTCCTGTACATGGTGCAATTAACATTATTTCAAACAATTTTTTAGGGCCTATTCTTTCTGCTTCAGTTATGCTAGCTATAACTTTTTTCTCTGATATATCCTCTAATTTTTTTATTATATCGCTAGCCTTTCCAAATCGTGTATCCATTGACATAACATGCTCAGATACTATTATAGTTATATTAGCTCCCTCATTTTTTATATTTTCTATTTGGGTTATTGTATCCTTTATTGTACAAAATGAACCAGTCAATGCAATACCAATGTTTACATCTTTAATCATTATTCATCACACCTCCATTTCTTTTATAGCGTTATATATAGCTTCTTTCATAAACCTTGCGCTTGTCTTTGGTGCAACTTTTCCTGGTAGCTCTAGCAATAATTTTGTATTTATTCCCATCTTTGCTGCTAAATCAAAATCCACTCCATGCGGCTTTGATGCTAGATCTATAACTAAAGTTTCCTTTTTTAGTTTGTTTAGGATATCATAATTAACTATAATACTTGGGATTGTGTTAAATATAACATCCATATTTCCTACATTTTGTCCTAAATCTTTCAAGTGAACTTTGTTGTATCCATATGCATATATAAAAGATAAATCCTTCTCATTTCTTGCTTCTACATATACATTTGCACCTATCCCACTCAGCATTTTTGCAAGTATTTTACCTATTCTTCCAAAACCCAAAATCATACAATTACTTCCATGAAGAGTTATTGATAAGTTTTCCATTGCTGCTTGTATTGCACCTTCTGCGGTAGGAATAGCATTTAACACTGCCATTTCTTCTCGTTTTAAAATATTTATACATCTTAGATTCTTTACACCTTCATAAATTTTATCACTCACTTTACCCAAAACTACTATTTGAGAATTTTTGATGCTATCTAAGACATCCTCTATTTTTATGTCTTTATCTCCTAGGGGAGTATTTATATTTTCATCATCTTTGGAAAAAATAATGGGTGTTATTATAACATCTGATTCTTTTATACTATCCTTCATAGGCTTTTGTTCCTGTATGTTTGAAAATCCATAAATATTAACTTGATTGCCATCATTCTCTAGCTCATTTTTTAATTCTATATTCCTATAATCGCCACCTATTATTGTATATCTTGCCATATAATCTCTCCATTTTTCATTTTATACATTTTATGTATACTAAATCTTTTTGTGCTTGTACATAAAAAATATTTTACACACCTTTCTTTTAGACTTGCACCAATCATACATTACCCTCATATACTAGATTAACTAATCTTAGCATTGTGAGGTGAGTCCACTTGTTTTCATTTATTATCTCATTATTAAAAAATAACTTTCTTCTTTTAGGATATATTAAAAACGGGAATACTTTCCCCAAACCACTTAGTTTAGAAGAAGAGCAAAAATATTTACTAGCATTTAAGAATGGGAATCTACAAGCTAAAAATATTTTAATAGAACATAATTTAAGATTAGTTGCTCATATAGCAAAAAAATATTGCACAAATGCAAATGAAATGGATGACTACATATCTATTGGAACAATCGGTCTTATTAAAGCTATATCTTCATTTGAATTAAAAAAAGGTACAAAGCTTTCTACATATTCTGCAAGATGTATTGAAAATGAAATTTTGATGCATATTCGTGCTTCTAAAAAATTTATAAATGATGTTTATCTAGATGATCCTATTGGTACTGACAAAGATGGGAATATGATAGGCTTTATGGAAATTATAAAATGTAACGAACCTGATATTTTTGAAAAAGTTGAAACCAAAATCCAAATAAAAAATCTTTACACTAAAATGAAAAAGATACTTAAAAAAAGAGAAAAGCTAATATTAGAATTGCGATATGGACTTTTTAATGGAAAAAGTAAAACTCAAATAGAAATAGCAAATCTTTTAGGAATATCTCGCTCATATGTTTCTAGAATTGAAAAAAAAGCAATAAAAAAGCTTCACAAAGAACTATCTAAACTCTAAGTATCTTTTGCTCCTTGCCCAATATAACTACATATGTTAAAATAAAGTGAGTTCGTTGGGTTTAGATTATTATAGGAGGTAAGTGATATTATGAGTATTAAATTCAATATTGGTGGAGAATTTTTTAGAGAGTTGCGAGAGAAAGATTACTATTATGCAGATAAAACTGAAATTTTATATGAATTGTTAGAGGAAACTTTTAGTAAAGTTACTCTATTCACTAGACCAAGACGATTTGGGAAAACATTAATGCTTGATATGATGGAGAATTTTTTTAATATAACAAAAGATAGT
>JBGUYI010000007.1:0-4411 GCA_045118635.1 Acetivibrionales bacterium | reverse complement strand
GAACTCCCACTTAATTGTAAATATGTACCCACCGCCTACGCTTTTTCAAGCTTAGAGGCGGGGGACATCTCTGTACTTACGTTATAACTTTTGTAGTTAAATCTTGGTTTGCAAATTTATATTTTTCGTTACTGTATGCTAAAACATATAAATTGGTTGCTAAATATTCTAAATCCAGGAGTTTTTTTGACATAGGATCTGTTACATTTAACAAATCATAAGAATTTATTAATACAGGTAAACTTGCATTTTTAGAAATAGGACCTAAAAGTTTTTTGCCGTTTTCGTTGAATCCTAAAATTCGTATATACGAAGGTGTAACTTTATTAAAGCCTGTTTTTGTAATACCAAGCAATGTATTTAATAAAACTCTTTTTATTCTAGAATCAGTATATCGTTTAGTATGTAGAGAAGATATTAGCTCATTTATATCATAAACTTTATCTGAATAATTTTTCAAACGATTTTCGAATCCTTCACTTACATAATTTATTTTAGATATTTCTTTTGATGACATGCATCTTAGTTTAGAAAATAATACATGATTAAAATCATCTAAAAAAACAGGCGCAATACCTAATGACATATCATGCTTTATCAAATCAACGCAGGATTTTGGCATATAATCATATAATGTATTAATGTCAAAATCCTGTGTTTTCATATAATTTCGTATAGCTGTAGAACTTACGTTATTTTTGTCTAACGTTAAATTTTCATAAGAAGTTGTCCGTTTAATTGTAATAGGATTTATATTACTTTTTAATGTATTAAGTGCTTTTATATATTCTATTCCTAAAATATTATTAGGTTTTGATATTATACTACTAACATCTTTATTAAGCATATATTTATTTAAGGCTAATTCTCTGCTTTTAGGATATGAATATCCAATATTTAAATACCCTTTTAAATATTCTTTATATCTTATGGGTTCTAAAGCAAGAACATTAGCCAAATCTTTTAAAATGCTAATATTTCCGACTTCCGAACCAAAACAAAAATCAGAAACAATGTTTAAGCTGTTAAGAATCTTTATGCTATTTAATGCAAAGAAGTAAGCGCTAGAAATACAATACGGTGTAGGCAATTCTATAACTAAATCTATACCATTTTCTAATGCCATTTTAGTTCTTGTCCATTTATTTAATAAAGATGGTTCGCCACGTTGGACAAAGTTTCCGCTCATCACACAAACAACATATTCAGCTAAAGCCTTTTTTTTGGCCTCATTTATGTGATGTAAATGACCATTGTGAAATGGATTATATTCGGAAATTATTCCTAAAACTTTCATAAAACAAGCTCCTTTCAAGCCATCATATACTTTAATGTATATGAACATAATACTAACTTCAACAAACATATTATAAGGTAAGTTTTTGGAATTTTCAATATTTTTAGTAAAATAATGTTATCCTTATAACTTTTTTCACAAAACAAAAACACCCAGTCAATTAACTGGGTGAATAAAGAAATTGCAAAAATTTGTATTATTTCTTTTCAAAATATAACTTAAAGGCCTTGTCACGATCTCTAAAATCTTTATAATCAAAAGAAGCAACTAAATAATTTTTGCCATCTATGCGTTCATAAGAACATCCCAACTCTTCAATAAAGGAATAGATTAGTTCGCCACCGAAATTAGTCTTATCTTTTATATTTACAGTCGCATTTTTCTCATCTACAATAGTTCCATTAGATACTTTTGTTTCAGAAAGATTAACATCATCATTTATAATAATATAGTTATCGCCAAATTTTACAATTGTATGTTCATCATTATATTCCTTTACAATTTGAATATTAGCGGTTATTTTAGCATCAATTTTTTCATTTGGCGAATCCGATGTTTTAATTTCTACAATTACTTTTCCTTTTCCGTTTCTATCTACGTCGACAGATACCGACCAATCAGGAAATTCAGGGAATTCAAAATGATTAGATAGATTCTTTTTTACATTATTTAATGCATCTGATTTTGTACCAAACTTATCTAATTTAGCTAATACAATCTCTTTTATTTCATTTAAGGTATCTTGTGATGCGCCAATTTTATTTAATTTGTCTGATATACCTACCTCTTTTAACGTTTTGGATATATCATTTTTTAATTCAAATAACTTATCAGATGATATACCTGCTTCTTTTAATAAATCACTATCAATTCTATCATATAGAAATTTATGAGACCTTATGTATTTGCTATCAAGAGAAGCAAGTTGGTATTGTCCATTCAAATTAGAAAAACTTGTTAATCGATTATAAACAAAATATATTCCACAACAACATACAGTTAATATTAAAACCAAAGCAATAATTTTCAGGATATTTTTTTTCATACAACATCATCCCTTTCTTTTATCATATTATGGGTACAACTCTACATTTATATTATAACACGGCGAGGCAACACAATGCAACTATTTTTACATAAAAAAATATTGAAAAAACTTTCCCTTTAATATTCAAAGTAAATGCAGCCCCCAAACTAAAAAGTATTGACATTTTGATAACTAAAAAGTATAATCATAACATAAGGAGGAATAATAATTGTACGATGTTTATTTTTATGAGGATATAAATGGGGATTCTCCTATTTTGGATTATTTAAAGGCTTTAAAGAAAAAAGGTGATAAAAATAGTAGATTAAATTATGAGAAGATACAATTTTTTATTTGGTCTTTGAAAGGACGAGGTTTGCAACTTAAAGAACCATTTATTAAGCACATAGAAGAAGATATTTGGGAACTTCGCCCTTTAAGAAATAGAATTTTGTTTGTGGCTTGGAGAAGTGGAAGCTTCGTGTTATTGCACTATTTTATAAAAAAAACACAAAAAACACCAAGAAGAGAAATAGAAAAGGCAAAAAGAGAGATTAAAGATATTATAGAAAGGGGAATTTTTGATGAATAAATTAAGAGAATGGGAAGAAGTAGAAAAAGAGTTATTTAGTCCTGATGAGATTGCTATTGCTAAATTTAAAGCTAATGTTATATGTCAATTAGTTGATGCTAGAAATAGCAAGAAAATAAGTCAACGTCAATTAGAAAAGCTTTGTGGAGTAAAACAACCTATTATATCTAGAATTGAAAAAGGCGTAGAAATACCTAGATTGGATACATTTTTTAAAATTTTACTATCTTTAGGAAAAACTATAGAAATTAAGGACTTAGATACTTAAAGAGTAATATGATTCCTTTTGTTTTAAAAATATTGAAAAAAGACAAAGCATCATATAAAATGTAAGTGAATTTGAAGATATTTTATTTAAGTTTTGGGGTGTGGTTTAACAATATGGAAAGATTAATTTTGGCATCGTCATCTCCGAGAAGGCGAGATTTACTAAACAGTATAGGTGTAAAGTTTGAAGTTATTGAAAGCAATTTTGATGAAAGCATTTTAGAAAGAAGGAAAATACCTACTGAGTTTGTGACGGCATCAGCTTATGGAAAAGCTAGCGATGTTTTTGATAGAACTGACCATGGTATAGTTTTGGCAGCAGATACAGTAGTGGTTTTTGAAGATGAAATTTATGGCAAACCAAAAGATGAAGATGATGCAAGAAGAATGCTAAGAAAATTTAACAATGATGTGCATGAGGTTATGACAGGAGTAGTTCTTATGGGTAGAGAGGGAGAAACTGTTATAACTCGAGAGGTTACTGAAGTTTTTTTTAACAAACTAGAAGATGATGATATAGAAGCTTATATAAAGACTAAAGATTATATAGGAAAAGCTGGAGCGTATGGAATACAGGGGAAAGGGGCAGTTTTGATAAGAGGAATAAAAGGAAGTTATTCTAATGTAGTAGGGTTGCCGATAGATACAGTATGTCGTATGTTAAAACAGTTAGATGAGAGTATTTATGATCGCTGGAGTTAATGTTGTGTAGGGTCAATACGAGCTTGCGAGTATTGCTACGCCGGATTTGTGTACCCGGCAGGGTACAACTTACCATTCAAATCCGTGTGCATCCTAAAGGAGCGTTATAATTCAGTCGGAGCTTGAACTCCCACTGAATTGTAAATATGTACCCACCGCCTACGCTTTTTCAAGCTTAGAGGCGGGGGACATCTCCGACTAAATTATATCTAACAAACTCTGATGTACACTAATCTGCATATACAACTTATTGTAAACACAAACAATGGTGCGGGTGAAGGGACTTGAACCCCCACGTCGTAGACACTAGATCCTAAGTCTAGCGCGTCTGCCAATTTCGCCACACCCGCAAATCTCAACCACGTATCCTAGTTTATCATCTAAATATTCACTTGTCAATCACAAATTTTACTTTTTTTCCAAAAAATTGCCCACTTAGTTTATCTAAAATTTAGCGAGAATACCCTCACTTCTACAAGTGAGGGATGAATCGCCAAAAAAATATAGTATTGACAATTTTGGAATA
>JBGUYI010000006.1:0-27270 GCA_045118635.1 Acetivibrionales bacterium | reverse complement strand
TAAATGAGGCTATGGGTGATGAAATTGTTATAACAGTAATAGCCACAGGATTTGATAATCCACCAATAAAGAAAAATGAAGGAAATGGTTTAGAAGAAGGAAAAGAACAAGAAAAATTGCATACATCAAGAGATGCAATGGAAGAAGTCGATATACCAACATTTTTAAGAATGAAGTAGATTTGGTTTGTTTAGGACTTGGAAAAAATATGCTTACGTCTATATGTGATGTGAAGGTATTCATGGGATAAACGTTGTTCAAGTTTAGAATATTGTTACTGTGTAACGAAGAGTTTGTGACTAATAAGCATAGAGAGCATATTTTACTTATAGAATGATTACAAATAGCGACTAAGATGTCCACCGTATCTAAGATGTTTAATAATAGAAGCGGTGGACATTTTAGCATTTACACTATGTATCGTTATTTTTCAATAATACCTTTTTCAATATTTTCTATAATATACATGCTAAAGAATTTGTGTAAAAGAAAATATATCGTAAGCACTAAGATGACCTAAATTTCTAAACCATAAGGCAAAAGCTTTATAAGAACAAATTAATCGAAGACGAGAGTTCAAAATCCAACGTGAGGTCAATACGAGCTTGCGAGTATTGCTGCGCCGGATTTTTGTACCCGGCAGGGTACAACTTACCATTCAAATCCGTGTGCATCCACGCAGAGTGTTAAATTTACGTCGGAGCTTGAACTCTCGTCTTCATTATAAATATGTACCCACTGCCTACGCTTTTTCAAGCTTAGAGGCGGGGGGGACATCTCTGTACTTACGTTATAAAATTTTATTCATTCGTCAGACTAAATGCAACATTTTTTAATTAAAAGGCTGCATTTACTAGGGTAAATACTATCTCAATTAAAATTTAAACTAAAATGTAAAAAAAAGAGGGATTTTGTAACGATTATATGATATTATATATATATAATATAAAAAAACGAGGTGTTACTTTAGAATATGTTGCAAAATATAAATATTAAAACTAGAGTACGTAAAAAGAAAAGGAAAATAGTTAGAAGATTGATATTGTTGCAGTTAGTACTTTTAGCGTTTGCATCTCATTATGCGAGAGCTGAAATTTTAGGTATAATTAAATATTATTTAATTGAATTGTTTGGTGTATGTTGTTTGGTGTGCATTTTAGCATATATAAAGGAGAAAATGACACATAAGGATAAGAAAATTGAAGTAAAACCTATTGAGGAAAAAAAACAGATTATAGCATATCCAAGAACATATAATTTTAATTGGATTATAAAAAGTGAGAATAAAGAAGAAAAAATTGAAGTAAAAGAAGTTGAAAGTGAAAATAAAAAGATTGAATACAAGTCCCCATTTGAAGAGACTATTAATACTGATAAAAAAATGTCATATAGGTCTCCGTTTGAACCTTTACATAATAATGTAGTTTTAGTGCTAGATAGTGCTAAAGAAGATTTTGAATATAAATTAAGACATATTGATAAATGTAAAATTTTTGTTAAGAAAAAAGAAAAATTTAAATATAGACTGAGGATATATAAAGATAAGAGTTTTGTAAAAAAAGAGGAAAAGTTTAAATATAAGTTAAAAAAGTATAGTAACAAGATTCTTTTTGTAAAGAAGGAAGAATTTAGATATAAGTTAAGAAAGTATAATGATTGTAGATTAGTTAAAAAAGATAAAGTTCGTAGTGACAGAATTAAGTATAGTTTGTGTAATTTTAGACCTAAACTAAAATCACAAGAAAATAATGATTTATTTTTAAAGAGTAATGAGAAAGAATATACAAAAGACGTATTTGGAATAATAAGTGAAGAGAAAAAAGATGAAACGAATTATAGTGGAGACAATAATTTGTTAAGTAAGGCTATAGAAATGGTATTAGATTATGAACAAGCATCTGTATCCTTTCTTCAAAGGAAGTTAAATATAGGATATTTAGAGGCTTTAAGATTATTAGACCAAATGGAAGAGTGGGGAATTGTAGCAAAAGATGAAGGTGGAGAAACAAGAAGAATTTTAACTACTAAACAGGAATGGTTAGATTTGAACATGTAAGGAGTAAGTGTAAATGTTTGATTTAGTTTCAGATTATGAACCAAAGGGTTCACAACCAAAAGCTATAGACGAATTGGTAAAGGGTATAAAAAATGGGGATAAGCATCAAACCTTGTTAGGTGTTACAGGATCAGGGAAAACTTTTACTATGGCTAACATAATAAGTAAGGTAAATAAGCCAACACTTATTATTGCTCATAATAAAACGTTAGCTGCTCAGCTTTATTCTGAATTCAAGGAATTTTTCCCTAATAATTGTGTTGAATATTTTGTGTCATATTATGATTATTATCAGCCAGAGGCATATATACCGTCAACTGATACATACATAGAAAAAACATCTTTAATAAATGAAGAGATAGATAAATTAAGGCATTCAGCAACAGCAGCATTATTTGAAAGAAAAGATGTTATAATAGTTGCTAGTGTATCTTGTATATATGGATTAGGGGATCCTATAGATTATACAGATTTGATGTTATCATTAAGAGTAGGTATGATAAAAGACAGAGATGACATAATAAAGAAACTTGTAGAGATTCAATATACAAGAAACGAAGTAGAGTTAAAAAGAGGAGCATTTTCAGTAAAAGGTGATATATTAGAGATATTTCCTTCTAACACTTCGGAAAAAATAATAAGAGTAGAATTTTTTGGAGATGAAATAGAAAGGCTTTCAGAAATAGAACCTATCACTAAAAAGAATATAGCTACAAGAAATCATGTAGCTATATTTCCAGCATCGCACTATGTTACAACTAGGCACAAAATGAATATTGCAATAGAATCTATAAAAAGAGAATTAGAAGAAAGATTGAATGAGTTAAGAGAAAATGGCAAGATTTTAGAGGCTGCAAGATTAGAACAACGTACTAATTATGATATAGAAATGATGCAAGAGGTAGGATTTTGCCAGGGAATAGAAAATTATTCTAGACATATTAGCGGAAGAGAAAAAGGAAGTGCACCTTATGTTTTGATGGATTATTTCCCAGATGATTATTTAATAATAATAGACGAATCACATGTTACAATACCTCAAATAGGAGGTATGTATAATGGAGATAGAGCAAGAAAAGAAACTTTGGTGAATTATGGATTCAGATTACCGTCTGCATTTGATAACAGACCTCTGAAATTTCATGAGTTCGAGGAGAAAGTCAATCAAATAATATATGTTAGTGCAACACCTGCGAATTATGAAAAAAGTCATTCGAAAAATATTGTTGAACAAATAATAAGGCCGACAGGGCTAGTAGATCCTGAAATTTTTGTAAAGCCAATAAAGGGTCAAATAGATGATTTGATAGGTGAGATAGAAGCTACTATACAAAAGAAAGAGCGGGTTTTAGTTACAACATTGACTAAAAAGATGGCGGAAGATTTAACAGAATATTTAAAAAATGTAGATATTAAAGTGGAATATTTGCATTCTGATATAGACACTTTAGAACGAGTAGAGATTATTAGAAATTTGAGATTAGGTAAATTTGATGTATTAGTTGGAATAAATCTTTTAAGGGAAGGATTAGATATACCAGAAGTTAGTTTAGTGGCGATTTTAGATGCTGATAAAGAAGGATTTTTAAGATCAGAAACATCACTAATTCAAACAATAGGAAGAGCGGCAAGAAATGTATCAGGTAGAGTTATAATGTATGCGGATAGCATAACAAATTCTATGAGAGTGGCTATAAATGAAACAAATAGGAGAAGAAGCATACAGATAGATTACAATAAGAAACATAACATTGTTCCTACTACAGTAAAAAAGAAAGTAAGGGATATAATAGAGATTTCAAAGCCTATAGAAAATGAAAAAGACGTTTTGGAGGATATACAACATTTAATAAGAAATTTAGAAGAAGAAATGAAAGAAGCAGCATATAATTTAGAATTTGAAAGGGCTGCTAAGCTAAGGGATGAAATAAAAAAATTAAAGATGTCGAACTAGCAATTAACCTGACGATGAAAAAATAACCTTTTTCCTCCTGTAAATATATACAACACATACCAAATAATGTAAAATGTTTTTAGAGGGGTTGTAAATAGATTCTAAGGAGGAAGAACAAATGTTTGCAAGGTCTTTTTTTAAAGAAATAAAAAATGAGATAGTTGGTAGTATAAGGAAGGAGATTTTTAAGAACTTGAAAAGAGAGAAGACAAATTCGTACCAGGATGTATTGCAAAACATAAGAAGAGAGCTTTCAATAAATCTGGAAAGGAGAGGAATAGATATATCAAATATGGAAATAGATATGAAGCCAGATAATACCAATGTTAGAGTCTGTATAAAGGGAGGCAAGTAGAAAAGAAGTAATACCACCACAAATATTAAGTGGTGGTACCAATCCCTTCGCAAAATTGTGTATAATTTCATTTCAAGTAGTTTTTTTAACATATCATATAAAAAAAGATGACAAAACCATAACAACAAAGTAGAAATAGGCAGATAAAATATTTTCCATGATACTGAAAAAGTATATTATTAAAAAATTAGATTCCAAAAAATTGACATAATAAATGTGGTAAATTCAATTAAGTGCGGGGAAAACACCAAATGATTAAGTGCATTTAGTGTCACTTTTAATTATTCTTATTTTCGTTCTTTTTAGCCTCTAGTATTTTTTTGAATTCTTCTACACTCATATAAGCTTCTTCAGCAGCCTCTTCAATGGTAATTCTATTTTTAAGTACCCATTTTACAAGCAATCTAATCCTTTCTTCTTCTCTGCCTTCTTCTCTGCCTTCTTCTCTGCCTTCTTCTCTGCCTTCTTCTTTGCCTTCTTGTCTAGCTTCGTCTCTTTCATCTTGAATATGCTTTTTTTCATTGTATTCAAATAAACACATATTACAAACCTCCGCTCTATTTTTCATTATAAATGGTAATATAACAAAATTTTCCGGCAAATCACTTATAGCCTTATTTATTGCACATATTAGAGTATAATCATTTTCGGTATCTTTTTTAATTTCATCTATATGCAACCTAATCCTATCCACTAAAAAAGAATATTCATATAGAGGCTTACACCTATCTAATAATTCTCTATTGTGTCCATAATTGATGTTTATCATCACAACTTCTAATTCTGTAATTCCACTTATTTCATCATCTCTTTTGGTATTTTCGAAAAATAAGTCGGACAATTTAACTATTACCTTATCTTCTTGTTTGTCTAATCCATTATAAAAACATATACACTTCGGCCTTGGTATTGGTTGAGTTTTTTTACTATACAAACGAAGGCCTTTACTTTGTACATATCCTTCTAGTAACTTTCCCCAATATATAGAAAATCTTGTTGGCATATTAGGACAAAATGTTGATTGATGTTCATACAAACTCATAGTATTTTCTATTATAAAAGATATATCATTCTTCATACCCATATATATTACATCATCTATTGTAGTATATTCAATAGTATTTGCATCTTGGTAATTTGATCCATTTATTGCATTGTAAAGATTAAGCGTCCATTCTTTATTTTCTTCCGTCCCAAAAATAAATCTAAAAAGTCTATCTTTGTATTTAATATTTGTGCCTTCAAATTGCATAACTCAATTCTCCTTCAAATACATATTAATGCCATGCGACATTCCCCTTTCTTATTAAACTTTTATTGTTTAATAATTTGCACTTACTAAAAAGAGGTGAGAAATTTTCATAATACAAATAGTATAACTTTGATTGAACTATACTTATCTCGTAAGTCCCACGGTTTTTTGGATGGATATGCATATCCGTACCTCAAATATTTTACGTACAGAAGGAACTTTTTTTGCGTAATTTCTCTGTACAACCCCGTATATTCAGTTATCGATGTACTATCCCTACAAAATTATTGTATTGGTTTTATCAAAGAATGTCAAGATTAAATATGGTAATTCATACCATCACCTAAAGGAGGTGATAGTATTTTTTAGAAAAACAATTTAGCAATTTTTAATATGCCCTGACTCCAAGGTACTCTATGAGATACTCCAGAAGTATTTTCAAAAGATGATAAGTTTTCTAAATACCATTTATAGTTCCTTAAAAGTGCATCTTTATTTGAATACTTAGGTTTATAATTTAAAATTTTTGTAGCCTTGTCAATTGATACAAACGATTCTTTACCTGCTGTTTCATATACCCATTTATATAATGGCGAAAGATGTAAAAATTCTAATATTTTTAGTGCAAAAATCATTGGTTTTTCTGGGAAACAGATGATTTTTTTGCCGAATCCAGCATAGTCCAAAACAGCCTGATAATCGTCTTTCATTGTTGAAAAATCTTTTGCGCCAATGTTAAAAGTATCATTTACTATATTTTCATCTAATATAGTTGTAGAATATATAGCATCGCATAAATCATCTACATCTAAAAATTGATACAGATTTTTTCCATTGCCAATAATAGGAAAATTTTTTCCGCATCTAGCCCAGTCATAAAATAGAGCAAAAACACCTAATCGTTCTGGTCCAATAAATGATTTAGGACGAAGGATTGGAACAATCATGCCTTTTTTTCTGTATTCATTACAAATTTCTTCAGCTTTAATTTTAGATTTACCATAAGGACCTACACCAACTAAAGCATCAGTTTCATAAAGAGGATGATGGTCTGGTATCCCGTATACAGAAGTAGAAGAAATAAACACAACTTGTTTTATATTATTTTTGTTAGCTATTTCTAAAACATTTCTAGTCCCATCAACATCAGTAGTATAAATATCGTGCTCACTGTATAAAGGTAGTGCAGCTGCAGCATGTATAACAATATCTACATCTTCCATAGCAAGTTTTAAATCATCAGTATTTCTTATGTCACCCTTTATGATTCTAATTTTGTTTATCATATCAGGATAATCAAAGTCCGCTATATCAAGAGAAGTGACTAAATGACCTCTCTCTACTAAATATCTAGTGAGATTTATTCCTAAAAATCCAGCACCGCCTGTAATAAGAAATCGTTTTACCATAAAAAATCCCCCAAAATAAAATTTAAAAAACTACAAAAAAATTATACAAAACTTTGTTGGTAAAGTCTATCATACTTTTTTGAAAAATTTATAATTTGGGTAATATTATTGGACAAATAGTCATAATATAAACTAAATATACTAAAGAGAGGAGAAAAATATAGAATGATAAAAGATATAGTTATAAATTATATGCCAAATAGGATACAAAAAAGTATTCTTGGATTAAAAGATGAAGAATTAGATGCAATAAATGAAATTAGGTTAAGAGCTAATAGACCAATAATGTTAATAAAAAATAATGATGATTTTTTTATAACAAAAGAAGGAAGAAAGACTAAAGAATTTGATTTATCCATAAAAGCTACGTCAAATGAACTATTAGAAGTCTTAAATTTGATTTGTTGCAATTCTATATATGCGTATATGGATACAATAAAAAACGGGTTTATAACAATAAAAGGTGGACACAGAATTGGAATAACAGGGAAAACTGTAATAGAAAATGGCAAGATAAAAAATATAAAAGATATATCATCAATAAACATAAGAATAGCAAGAGAAATAAAGGGGTTAGGTCTTAGCGTAATAAAATATATTGTAAGAAATGAAAATGATATATATAACACATTGATAATATCTCCACCTGCTTATGGGAAAACCACTTTGTTGAGGGATGTTTTAAGAATATTAAGTAATGGTTTTAACCATTTAAATTTTAAAGGTATGAAAATAAGTATTATAGATGAGAGATCAGAAATAGCAGCATTATTTAATAGTGTACCTCAAAATGATGTAGGGATTAGGAGTGACGTAATTGATGGATGTTCAAAAAGTGAAGGTATGATGTTGGCTTTAAGAACAATGTCGCCTCAAATAATAGCTACAGATGAAATAGGTGGTATAAAAGATTTTGAAGTTTTAAAAGAGGTTATAAATTGCGGAGTTAGAGTAATAACTACAGCGCATGGCTTTGATCTTTTAGATATAAAAAAAAGAAATATGCTAAGAGAAAACATCTTTGATCGGTTTATAATATTAGGCAAGGATAATAAAATCGGTAGCATAAAAGATGTTTTAGATGGTACTACATTAAAAAGTATTTTAGAAGAGGTAAAAAGTTATGCTACTTAAAGTTTTTGGAGGAATATTAATTGGTGTATCAAGTTACTTGATTGGAGTTTTATGGGCAAATACTTTAAAAAATAGGGTAGAAGATATAAGGGGCTTTGAAAATGCTTTAAAACAGCTAGAAAATGAAATATCTTTTTATTCAAATATATTAAGTGAGGCATTTTCTAAAATTTCTGAAAATGCAAATCAACGAATTTCTGGCATATTAAAAGATATGTCTAAAAATCTTAAAACTAAATCTAGTAATATAGCTTGGAGAGAAGCAATAAAAGATAATTATAAAAATACATATTTAGATGGTGAGGATATAAATATAATATTATCTTTAGCTAATTTGCTTGGTGTGTCGGATGTGAAAGGTCAAGTTTATAATATAAAAAATATAGTTATTAAATTACAAAATCAAGAAAAGAAGGCTGAAAGTTTAAGACAGAAAAATGAATCATTATTTAAAAATTTGAGTATATTGCTTGGAGCAACAATAATTATTATCTTATTATGAAAAGGGACAAACAAATATGGAAATAAATATAATTTTTAAAATAGCTACAATAGGTATTCTTGTTTCTATACTAAATATATTGTTAAACAAATCTGGTAGGGAAGAACAAGCAATGATGACAACAATAGTTGGATTAGTAGTTGTGTTAATAATGGTAGTAGGAGAAATAGCAAAACTTTTTAATGTTGTAAAGGCAACATTTCAATTTTAATTATAAAGAGGTAACATAAGATGGACATTATTCAAATAGTTGGATTGGGTATAGTTTCGACAATAATGATTTTATTACTAAAGACAAAGAGACCTGATATGGCAATAAATTTAGCTGTTATTACAGGTGTAATAATTTTCTTTATGGTGATATTTAAAATAGAAGGTATCATACAATTAGTGCAAAAGTATATTGAAAAGTCTGGTATAAATATGTTCTATTTTGGCATATTACTTAAAATAATTGGTATTTCATATATTGCAGAATTTGGTTCGGAAATTTGTAAGGATGCAGGAGCGGGTGCTATAGCAAGTAAAATAGAGTTATCTGGCAAAATTATAATTGTAACATTATCTATTCCGATAATTACATCTTTGATAGAAATGATTTTAAAAATTTCAATATAAAGGGAAAAAACAAATGAAAATAATTATACTGGTGATGATGCTTATTTTAAAAGGCAATAATGTATATGCAATAGATTATTATGAGTTAAGTCCAGAATTATCTAGAATACAAGAAGTTTTAAGTAAGAATGATATAAGTAACAAAATTTTTGATGTGAATCCAAAAAGCTTAATAAAAGATTTAATAAGTGGTAGGTTTAAATTTGACTTAAAAAAGTTTTTAAATAGTTTAACAAAACTTTTATTAAAAGATATTTTACAGAATGCTAGTATTCTTGTTAATTTAATGTTACTTGCGATTTTATGTGCTATATTGAATAATATACAAAATTCATTTTGTAGTTTTAATAATATTGCTTTTTATGTTTGTAATGTAGCTATAATTTCTATATTAATGAAGTGTTTTAATAATTGCGTAAATATAACAAAAGATGTGGTAGATGATATAGGCATATTCTCACGTTCTGTGATTCCAATATCTACTAGTCTTATGTTATCAAGTGGTCAAGTGATGAAAAATAATACACTAAAACCATTTTTATTATATGCTATTTCTGTAATAGTTGATCTTATAAAGAAAGTCAATTTGCCTTTAATATATATGGCTACTATATTAGAAATTTTCAATAATATAACAGATAAAATTCAAATTTCTAAATTAGGGAAGTTATTAAGGAATATGTCAAATTTTATAATTGGATTTATTTTGACAATATTCATAGGAGTTATAACAATAAAGGGAACAGTGGCAAATTTGGTTGATTCAATTACAGGAAAGACTGCAAAATATATGTTTGGTGAGTTTATACCAGTAGTAGGGAAATATTTAGCTGATGTAGCAGATAGTGTGCTTGGTTCTTTGATGCTTATAAAAAACGTGGTAGGGATTGCTAGTGTTTTAGGTATAGTATTAATGTGTATAATACCAATTGTAAAATTATTTTCTATCATAATTATATTAAAAATAGTGGAAACTACGCTAGAGCCAATAACAGATAAAAGAATAGTGAATTCAGTAAATCAAGTTGTAAAAGCAGTGAGTGCAATGATAGGTGTTGTATTTTTACTTAGTGTGGTAACAATTTTTTCATTTGCAATTTTAGTGATAATCCATAAGTAGGGGAGAAAAAGTATATGCTAGAACAATATGTGACTCAAATAATTAGAATTAGTATTTTCATAGTATTGATAGAATTAATGCTTCCAGCGAATAAGTATAAAAAGTATTTTGATTTGTGTAAAGGATTTGTGCTAATAATTATGATTTTAAATCCAATACTTAGTTTTATTTCAAAAGGACTAGAAATAAGTTCAATAAATTTTGGTGATATGTATTTTTTAGAAAGAAAAGAGCTTACAGCAAGTAAAGACATCTTGACAAATAGGCAAAGTCAAACAGCAATGAGAATTTATGAAAAAAAATTATGTGATAAAGTAGTAGAAATATTAAAAGAAAAGGACATAAAATTAGAAGATGTAAATATATATATAAACAAGGATAAAAAAAGTGATAAATTTGGTAGTATAGAAAAAATTATTATAAAAAATAAGAATGGAGATGATGATGAAAATATAAAAGAAATTTTATCAAAAAAATTAGATGTTGAAAAAGAAATAATTAATACGCATAAGATGAGGATGAGTTTTAATGAGCTACTTAAAAAAAATTCTAAATAATAAAAAGAATGCAATAGAAAAAATAATAATAGTTTTGGTAATAGGTATTGTTTTTATGGTTTTGGGAGATTTTGGGAATAGCGAGAAAAAAGAGGAATGTAGTAATGTTACAAAAATCATACAACCAGAATTAAAAAGTGTCGAGAAAGAAATGGAAGAGATATTAGAAAAAATAGATGGTGCAGGTGAAGTTAAAGTAATGATTACATATAAAACTAGTAAAGAAGTAATACATCAAATGGAAAAGAAAGAAACCATAAATGATGCAAAAGAAGATGATAAAGGAAATACAACAAGAACTACAAAGCAAAGGGAATTTACAAATAGTATAGCATTTGAAGAAAATAATGGATTCAAAAAAGCCGTTATAAAAAAAGAGATAGAACCGCTTATAAAAGGTGTAGTAGTGGTGGCAGGGGGAGCTTATGACGATAACGTAAAGAGGAATTTACAAATGGCTGCACAGATATTAACAGATATACCAATTCACAAAATTTCAGTATTTGCAATGAAAAAATAAATAAGGATGTGATAGTTATGGTACTTTTGAAAAAAAGACAAATTATTTCTTTAAGTTTGATAGCAATGATAGTTATAGCAGGTTATTTGCAATCTATAAATAAAGATAAAATTTTAAAAACATCAAATGATGATAAAGATAAAGTATATGTTAGTGCAAGTCAGGAGACTAAGGAAGATTTTTTTGCAAGGACAAAATTAAAAAGAGATATAGAAAGAGGACAAAATAAAGAAATATTGCAAGAGATAAGTATAGACAAAAATGCCACAGAAGAAGTAAAAAAAAGTGCATATTTGCAAATGATGAAACTCTTGTCGAATAAAGAAAAAGAAAGTAAAATAGAAACTATGGTAGAAAAAATAGGATTTAATAACGTAATCGCAATATTAGGAGAAGATGAAAGTTTAGATATTATAGTTAAGGCTCCAAAACTTACATCTAGTCTTGCAACTAGAATAGCTAATGTGGGTAAAAAGTACGCAAATATTAGTGTTGACAACATACGAGTAAAAAACAAAAATTAATAATTTGCAATAATTGCGTAATTTTATTATAATGTAGGAATAAGTTTAGAAAGTTCTGCTTATTAGAGGGAGGTATATTATAATGGAAAATTCTTTGGTAGAGATAACTAATGCAACAGAAATGGGAGACATAAGAATATCCGAAGAAGTTGTAGCTATAGTGGCTAGTATTGCGACTATGGAAGTTCCTGGTGTAGCTGGCATGAGTGGAGGAATAGCAGGAGGAATAGCAGAAATATTAGGAAGAAAGAATTTATCAAAGGGTGTAAAAGTAGAGGTTGGAGAGAAAGAAGCTGCAATAGATGTATATGTAATTATAGAATATGGAAGTAGGATACCAGAAGTATCATGGAATGTTCAGGAGAAGGTGAAAAAACAGGTCGAATCAATGACTGGACTTAGTGTTATAGAAGTAAATATTCATATACAAGGTATAAATTTTGAAAAAGTTTAAAAAAAATGAAGAATAGTGTTTAATTTTGTTTGAATTTAAAATATAATATAAAACAAAAGAAGAGTATGGGGAGATGCAAAATATGAATATTATAAGTAGATGTTTACTGATGGTATATGCATTCTTTGTCACAGTGGTATCGCTGTTTGCTCTTAGTATGACAATTAAGTTATCTATATTTAAGAGTGTGACAGGATTTTTAGAAAAAGAAGTTATATTCTACAACAAATATACATTAGTGTTTTTTGTTTTAGAGTTATTTCTGCTTTTTGCAAGTGTTGTATTTTTATTGTCAGGGTTTAGAGTAAAGAAAAACAGAAAGGCAATAATACAGAAAACACCACTAGGGCAAGTTAGTATTTCGTTAAACAGTATTGAAAATATAGTATGTGGTACCATAAGAAAAATGCAGCTAATAAAGGAATCAAAAGTGTATGTAGAAAGTATAAATGACAGAGTAGCTGTCGTTATAAAAACTGTTGTTATGATGGATACTAATATTCCTGCGTTAGTAGAAGATATACAAAAGAAATCTAAGAAAGCTATAGAAAGTAATACTGACATAGAAGTAGATTCAGTAAAAGTGTTGGTTGATGATGTATGTAGTATGTATAAACCTAGAGTTGAGTAGTAAGAAGGAGGATGACATGATAAAAGATTATATCATAAAATTCTACAGAGAAAATACTGGAGCTCTTATTGGCGCATTAATAGGTTTAGTGATGGCAATATTGATATTGATTATAGGATTTTTTAAGACAGTGTTTATCGCTATTTTTGTTGCTATTTGTTCTTACATTGGGAATAAGATATCCAAGGATAAAGACTGTATAAAAAAGTTCTTGGATAGGATTTTACCGCCGGGAACTTATAGATAAGTAAATATATAGGGGGATTATTTTTATGGGGAGAAGAGCATCAAGAGAAATAGTTATGAAGCTCTTATACCAATTAGAATTGCAAAAAGAGGACAGGCAAGAGCAAATTGATTTGGTATTAGAACAAGAAAATTTAAGAAGTAATGACAAAAAGTATGTAGAAGATATATTAGAAGGTGTTTATAATAATTTAGAATATATAGATTCGCTTATAAAAAAAGGTTTAAAAGGTTGGACTTTAGATAGAATATCCAAAGTAGAATTATCTATATTAAGAATAGCTTTGTATGAAATGAAATATAGAGAGGATATACCAATCAAGGTTTCGTTTAATGAGGCGATAGAATTAACAAAAAAATATAGTGGACAAGACAAAGCAGCGTTTGTAAATGGATTGTTAGGGAAATACATAGTAGATGATGAGTACAAAGAATAAGAAAAAAGGAATAAAGATGCCAGTTGATATTTAGGTGTTTTTTTAGGTGAAGATATGGAAAATGCAGTTTCAGTTAGTCAAGTTAATAGATATATAAAACTTTTAATGGATTGTGATACGTTTTTAGAGGATATATGGATTAAAGGAGAAATTTCAAACTTTAAGCATCATTATACAGGGCATATGTATTTTACGTTAAAAGATGAGGAAAGTTTAATAAAGTGTGTTATGTTTAAAGGGCAAAATGCTAATATTAAATTTATGCCTCAAAATGGTATGAAGGTTGTGATACGAGCTAGAGTATCGGTTTTTGAGAGAGACGGTCAGTATCAATGTTATGTAAAAGAAATTATTGAGTATGGTGTAGGAAATTTACATGTGGAATTTGAAAGATTAAAAAAGAAACTTTCAGAAAAGGGATATTTCGAAAAAGAGGGAAAAAAGAAAATCCCGTATATGCCAAAAAATATAGTTGTTTTAACATCTAAGACAGGAGCTGTAATAAGAGATATTTTGAATGTATTAGGTAGAAGATATCCTAATTTTAGATTAAAATTGTTACCCATACCGGTTCAGGGAAAAAATGCAGCACCACTTATAGCTCGTGCTATAACATTAGCTAATGAGAAAAAATTGGGTGATGTAATTATACTTGCAAGAGGTGGTGGTTCATTAGAAGAATTGTGGGCTTTTAATGAAGAAGTTGTAGCTGATAGTATATTTTTATCACAGATTCCAATAATATCTGCGATAGGTCATGAAACAGATTTTACTATATCGGATTTTGTGGCAGATTTAAGAGCACCAACGCCGTCTGCAGCTGCAGAATTAGTTATGCCAGAGAAAATGCAAGTTAAGAATAATATTGATGTGTTAAATGTAAGAATGAGAAATGCTATTTTAAATAGAATAAATGCACAAAAAGATAAACTTAATAATATAAAAAATAGGAAAGTATTAAAAGGACCATTTGATATAGTATATCAATATAGGTTACAATTAGATGTTTTAAATAAATATTTAGAGAAAAACGAGAAAGAGTATTTGAAGAAAAAGAGAATAGATTTAAAAACGCTAATAGGTAAAGTTAATGCTTTAAGTCCATTAGCAGTTTTAGCTAGAGGGTATAGTATTCTAAAAGAGGAGGATACAAATAGGATTGTAACTAGTGTAAATAGTGTGAGACAAAATAGCAAGGTTGTAGTTACATTGAAAGATGGAGAACTTATGTGTGATGTAAGAAAAATAGTGGTTAAAGGTGGGAAAGGGTAAGTATTATGAAGGATTTAAAATTTGAAGAAGAGATACAAAAATTACAAAATGTAGTAGATAAATTAGAAAAAGGTGATCTAACATTAGAAGAGAGTATTGAATGGTTTAAAAAAGGGATAGAATTATCTAAGTGGTGTACTAAGAAATTAGATGAAATTGAGAGAGAAGTGACAGTTTTAACAGAGAATGGTGAAGTTGAAGTATAGATTTTTGAGATAGATGGTGATGTGGTTATGAATTTTGAAGAAAAATTTGAACTTTATAGAAGTTACATAAACAAGAATTTAGAAAACTATTTAAAAGATGAAGAGTGTGCTGAAAACAAGATATATAAAGCTGTGAGGTATAGTTTGTTATCTAATGGAAAACGTATAAGACCTATTTTGATGCTTGCAACTGGAGATATTTTTGGAGTTAAGAAAGAGGATATAATGCCTTTTGCGTGTGCTTTGGAGATGATACATACATATTCTTTGATACATGATGATTTGCCTGCTATGGATAATGATGATTATAGAAGAGGAAAGCTAACTAATCACAAAGTAAATGGAGAGGCTATGGCTATACTTTCTGGTGATGCATTGTTAAATAGTGCAGTTGAGCTTATGCTTAGTGAAGTTATAAATAAAATGCCAGACAATTATACTAGGCTTTTAGCCATGAATTATATAATGAATGCATCAGGCATAAAGGGTATGATTGCGGGACAAGTTTTGGATATAGAGTTTAGCGATAAAAACATATCATTAGCTATGTTAGAATATATGCATAGTAGAAAAACTGGATGTCTTATTAATGCATCTATTATGGCAGGTGCATATTTAGGGAAAGCGAAAAGCCAGGAAATGGATAGTCTAAATAAGTTTTCTAGGAATTTAGGTATGGCATTTCAAATAAAAGATGACATATTAGATGTAGTAGGGTCAAGAGAAGAAATTGGGAAATCTGTAGGATCGGATGCTAATAATAGAAAATCCACATTTGTTTCGGTATTAGGACTTGAAAAATCAGAAATGATTTTAAAAGAAAGGACAAAAGATGCTATAAAAAATCTTGATATGTTTGAAAATAGAGCAGAGTTTTTAAAGGAAATGGCACGTTATTTATTAAAAAGGACACATTAAAGAAAGCTTGAGGAGTTTTTTATGTTAAAAGGACACGAATTTTATATGAATATAGCGTTAGAAATTGCAAAAAGGGGTTTAGGAAGAACAAATCCGAATCCTTTGGTTGGTTGTGTTATAGTAAAAGATGATAAAATATTGGCGACTGGATATCATGAGAGAATAGGAGAAAGTCATGCTGAGATTAATGCCATAAAAAATCTTAATGAAAATAAATTAGATGCTATTGGAGCCACTTTATATGTTAATTTAGAACCATGTTCGCATTATGGAAAAACTCCGCCTTGTGCAAATGTTGTAGCTAATTTAGGTTTAAAAAAAGTTGTTGTGGGAATGTTAGATCCAAATCCCTTAGTCAATGGAAAAGGAATAAAAATTTTAAGAGATAAAGGAATAGAAGTAATAACAGGTGTATTAGAAGATGAGTGCAAAAAATTAAATGAAATTTTTATAAACTATATAACAAACAAAAGACCGTTTGTTGTTTTAAAACAAGCAATGACTTTAGATGGAAAAATAGCCACATATAAAGGGGATTCAAAGTGGATAACTTGCGAAAAATCCAGGCAATATGTGCATAAGTTAAGAGATAGATTAGCTAGTATAGTTGTTGGAATAAATACAGTTTTAAAGGATGACCCACTTCTTAGTGTGCGTCATGTAGAAAAGAGAGGAAATGATTGTATAAAAATTGTTGTTGATAGCAAAGGAAGACTGCCTTTAGATTGTAATTTGATAAAAAATATGACTTTTGATAATGAAGTTATTTTGGCTACTACATCAAAGATTGACGAATCTAGAAAAAATGAGTACATAAAAAGAGGAGTTTATGTATTGTGTTTAGATGGAGAAAATGGTAGAGTAGATTTAAACCTTCTAATGGATGAATTATATAAACTTAATATAGATAGTGTTTTGCTAGAAGGTGGAGGTACGTTAAATGCTAGTTTTCTAGAAAATAAGTTAGTGTCTAAGGTTGTATTTTTTATTAGTCCTAAAATAATAGGTGGCATAAATGCAAAGACCCCAGTTTTAGGGAAGGGAATAGAGTTAATGAAGGATGCAATTAATTTAAAAAATGTTAATGTAAGTATGATTGATAGTGATATAATGATAGAAGGTGTTTTGTGATTTGTTTACAGGTATAATAGAAGAGGTTGGAAAAGTTTTACTAATAGATAAAAAAGATAATTCTATTAAGCTTTGCATCGGGTGTAGTAAGGTTTTAGAAGATACCCAAATAGGTGATAGTATAAGTGTTAATGGAGTTTGTTTGACAGTTGTAAAATTATATAACAACCAATTTGTAGCAGATGTTATGCTAGAAACTATAAAAAGTTCTTCTTTAGGTATTTTAAAAGTAGGGGATAGTGTTAATTTAGAAAGAGCCATGACATTAAACAAAAGACTAGGAGGTCATATAGTAACTGGACATATTGATGGAGTTGGTAAAATAATAAATAAACGAGGAAATAATGAATTTGTTGTAATTAGCATAGAAACGACATATGACATAGCAAAGTACATAGTAAAAAAGGGTTCTGTTTCAATAGATGGAATAAGTCTTACAGTGTCTTATGTTTCAGATAGAATATTTGAAGTGTCTATTATTCCGCATACTATAAAACAAACCAATTTGAGTAATAAAAATATAGGTGATGTTTTAAATATAGAGTGTGATTTAATAGGGAAATATATAGAAAAATTTTCAAATGGTAAAAGAGTGGGTATTACATATGATTTTTTAAATGATAATGGATTTATTTAAGAGGGGTATGGTGTTATAAATGTTTAATGATATAGATGAAGCAGTAAGAGACTTAAAAAATGGTAAAATGATAGTTGTTGTAGATGATGAAGATAGAGAAAATGAAGGCGATTTGGTAATGGCAGCAGAGTTTGTAAAAGATTCTGACGTAAACTTTATAACAAAGTATGGAAGAGGAATGGTTTGTGTTCCAATGACCAAAAAGAGAGCAGAGGAATTAGACTTACCACTTATGGTAAAAGAAAATAAAGAAAATTTACGTACAGCATTTACTATAACAGTAGATAGTGTAGATTCAACAACTGGAATATCGGCTAAAGAAAGAGCATCTACAATAAATGCATTAGCAAATAGGGATAAGAATGCTGAGAGTTTTGTAAGACCGGGACACATTTCACCTTTGATAGCAGTTGATGGTGGAGTTTTAAAAAGAGCAGGACATACAGAGGCTACTGTGGATTTAATGAAAATTGCAGGATTAACCGAAGTTGGTGTAATATGTGAAATAATGAATGAAGATGGAACCATGGCTAGAGTTTGTGATTTAGAAAAATTTGTTAAAAAGCATAATTTAAAAATTATAACAATAGCTGATCTTATAAAGTATAGAATAAAAAAAGAGAAACTTATAAAGAGAGCATCTAGTGCAAAATTGCCAACTAAATTTGGAGAATTTGAAATAGTGGCATATGAAAGTGAAAGAGAACATCATGTAGCACTTGTTAAGGGTGATGTAAAGACATCCGAACCTGTACTAGTGAGGGTTCATTCAGAATGTTTAACTGGAGATGCTTTTCACTCATTAAGGTGTGATTGTGGAGAGCAGCTTGAAGCTTCAATGAAAGCGATACAAGAAGAAGGAAGAGGCGTAGTTCTTTACATGAGGCAGGAAGGAAGAGGAATTGGGCTTGTTAATAAGGTTAGGGCTTACAATTTACAAGATAAAGGGAAAGATACTGTAGAGGCTAATATTTTGTTAGGATTTCCAGCAGATTTAAGAGAGTATGGTATAGGAGCACAGATATTGTGTGATTTAGGGATATCAAAAATTAGATTACTTACAAATAATCCTAAAAAAATAGTAGGGTTAAAAGGTTATGGATTAGAGATAGTAGAAAGAGTGCCAATAAAAATAAAAGAAAATGAGATTAATAAATTTTATTTAGAGACAAAGAAAAACAAAATGGGACATTTAATATAGTTGAGGGAGGTTCATTAATATGTCAATAAAAGTATATGAAGGGAATTTGATTGTTAATAACAAGAAATTTGGAATAGTTGCTGGAAGATTTAATGAGTTTATAACAAATAAACTTTTAGGTGGTGCAATAGATGCATTAAAAAGGCATGGAACAATTGAAGAAAATATAGAAGTAGCATGGGTTCCTGGAGCGTTCGAAATACCTTTAATAGCAAAGAAAATGGCAAGTACAAATAAATATGATGCTATTATTTGTTTAGGAGCAGTCATAAGAGGTTCTACACCGCACTTTGATTATGTAGCAAATGAAGTTTCGAAGGGTATAGCAAGCGTTAGTTTAGAGACAAAAATACCAATAACTTTTGGTGTTTTAACAACAGATACAATAGAGCAAGCTATTGAGAGAGCTGGAACAAAGGCAGGAAATAAGGGATATGATGCAGCAGTTACAGCAATAGAAATGGTGAATTTGTTGTCGAATTTTGCGTAAGATTATAGGTATTTAGATTTTTTTTGCAAAATAGAATAAAAATAAAAAAGGTGGTTTTTTTTATGTCTAGAGTGGTTTTAAAATTCGGAGGTTCTTCAGTAGGGGATAATACAAATTATTTTGATGATAATCATATAATAAGGATTGCAAATACGATAAAAGAGCAAAAAGAGATGGGAAATCAGGTTGTAGTTGTTGTATCAGCTATGGCAGGAGAAACAAGAAAATTAAAAGAAATGGCACAAAATATTGATAAAATTTCGAGAAAAGAAGAAGATGACATGATACTGTCAGTAGGGGAACAAATATCAATAGGTTTATTAAGTAAGCTTTTAAATAGTGATAAATTTAATCAAAAGGCAAAAGCATTTTTAGGGTGGCAGTTACCTATTATTACTGATAATATTTTTGGAGAGGCAAAAATTATAGACATAAGAACGAGTGAAATAGAGAAATGCTTAGAAAATGACATTATACCTATAGTAGCAGGATTTCAAGGAGTAACAAAAAATGGCAGGATAACTACGCTAGGGTTTGATGGATCGGATACTACTGCTGTAGCGCTAGCAGGATACATAAATGCAGATTGGTGTTATTTTTATAAAGATGTAAGAGGGGTTTATACAGCAAATCCAAGAAGAGTAAAAAAGGCATCAAAGATTGATGAGTTGTCACTAAAGGAAATGTATGTACTGTCAAGTTTAGGAGCTAGAATTTTGCATCCTGTTTCTATAAAAATAGCAATGGATCATAACATAAATTTAAGAGTATTGCCGAATTTTTTAGATAAAGAAGAAGGAACAATAATTGAAAATAATTGTAAAGAGAGAAAAATATCAGGTATTACATATTTTGAACATAAACCAAATGAAATTACAATATCAGTTGTAGGGAATTCAGTTTTACAAAGTGATGGTGAAAAAATAATAAAAGAATTAAATAAAAATAAAATTTTCGCACAGATTGTTAACACTGAATTTGATGATATGAGTATAACAGTTGAAATAGGTTGGATAGAACAATTAGATACAGCATTAGCAGCGATACATACTTTATATAATTTAGATAATGAATATGAAGTCAGATGTTCATTTAATGGTGAAGGAAAACAAATTTATAAAGACCCAGCAGTAACTAGTTCTACTGGTATTTAGTTATGATATCACAAAATTAAGTTAAGAAAAAATAAAAAAATGTCATAATTTTGTGGAATTGTTAATACAAAGTATGGTATATTATTATTAGTATTTATTTTTGCCTAATATTTGTGATAGTAAAATCACAAACTATTAAAAACGGATTGTATGGTCATTAGAAAATATTGGTATGTGACGCATAAATTCTTTGGGTTTAATACTGTTTTGTTTGTGTACAAAAAAAGTAATTGTACACAAACAAAAGGTATAGTACAATGAGTATGTCGAAATATTTTTGTGCTTTAGAAATTAATAGGAAATTTTTTGTTTAATTGTATATTATTTTGTAGGAGTATAAGAAGAATGGGTAGGTACATTGCAGATGATTTAGTTGAAGAGATAAGATTAAGTAATGATATTGTGGATGTTGTATCTCAATATGTAAAATTAGAAAGAAAAGGGAAACATATGTTTGGATTGTGCCCTTTTCACAGGGAGAAGACAGCATCTTTTTCGGTTACTGAATCTAAACAGATGTATTATTGCTATTCATGTGGAAAAGGTGGAAATGTAATAAATTTTATAAAGGACATCGAAAATTTAGATTTTATAGATGCAGTAGAGTTTTTAGCAGCTAGAGTTGGGATAGAAATACCGGATACAGTATCGGACAAGGATGTAAAATTAAGTTCTTTAAAGAAAGAAGTTAAAGAGCTGAATGTTTATGCTGGGAGATTTTTTTATGATAATTTATTATCAGAAGATGGGAAAAGTGCTAGAAAGTACTTGAAGGATAGAGGACTTTTACAAAATACCATAAAAAAATTTGGGATTGGTTACTCAAGCAATAAGTGGGATAAGCTTTATTGTAGCGTAAAGGATAAATTTAGTGAAGAAGCTATCGAAAAGAGTGGAATTTTTTTAAGGAATAAGAATGGGGGATTTTATGATAGATTTAGGAATAGAGTAATGTTTCCCATATTTGATATAAGAGGAGAAGTTGTAGGATTTGGTGGAAGAACTATGGATAATAGTACACCAAAGTACTTAAATTCTCCCGAAACTGTTGTATACTCAAAAAGAAAAAATTTATATGCCATGAATTTTGCAAAGAGGTATAGTGAAGAAAATTTGATAATGGTAGAGGGCTATATGGATGCTGTGTCATTGCATCAGGCTGGCGTACGAAACGTTGCAGCATCTTTAGGAACAGCATTTACAGAAGAGCAAGCGAGGTTAATAAAAAAGTATACAAAAGAAGTTGTGTTGTCGTATGATATGGACAGTGCTGGACAGAATGCTACAGCTCGAGCCATAAAGATACTAGAAGATGCTGGTTTGCAAATTAAGGTTTTAACTATACCAAAAGGAAAAGACCCAGACGAGTTTATAAAAAAATATGGCAGGGAAGTTTTTTGTGATTTAGTTAAAGATTCAATAACAGCATTTGAGTATAGAGTAAGGACTTTAGAAAAGAGTATAGATTTAGATAGTTTAAATGGTAGAGTTAAATTTTTAAATGAAATAGCAAAAATATTGTCAAGTATATATAATAGTCTCGAGAGAGAGGTTTATATAAATAAAATAGCTAAGGATTATAAAATATCACAAGAGTCTATATTAAAGGAGATAGAAAGATTAAGTAATAAAGAGATTTTAAATAGTCCTAAGCTAAAAACTATAACGAGTAATAGAAGGAAGTTGATAAAAAAGAGTAATGATGTTTTGTCTCATTATGAAGAATTAATTCTTATATTGATAGCCAATAATAATGAGTTATTTTGGAGTGTAGAAAAAGATTTAGAAGAAATTGAATTTGAAGATGAGACAGTTAGAGAGCTTTTAGCTGGTGTTATTAAAAAAATAAAAAATAAAGAAAGAGTTGCTTTTGGTTGGTTACTTAGTTTATTAAATGACGATGAAGCGAGTAGATATGTTAGAATATATGAAGATGAGTGTAATTTTGGGAATAACCAAAAAGCAATCTTGGACATAATAAAAAAAATGAGAATTATAAAGTTAAAGAAAAAGCAACAGAATATAGTACAAAAACTTAGCGAAGAAATTTTATCTGATGATGAAGAATCAAAAATTCGCTTAAAGTATGAATTAGAAAAAGTATTAGAAGAAATGAAAATACTTAGAAAATAAAGAAGTATAAATAACAAAAAGAAAAATTATAAAATTTAGGAGGGTATTTAAGTTGTCAAAACCCATTAAGGATTCAAGTAAAAAAGGTGTAAAGATTAGTAATGCAAAGTCAAAAGAAATTATAGTAGATAATAAAATAGATAAGGATTTGGATATTATCAATGATAATTTAAATAAAGAAGATGAAATAGAAATAAATGAAGAAAGTATAGAACAGGATTTTTCTGATGTTTATGAAGAAAATCCAAGAAATAAAGAAGAGAGTTTAGAAAAAAGCAAAGCAAATGAAACGAAAAAGGCGTTAATAAGAGAGCTTATTGAAAAAGGCAAGAATGATGGAATGCTTACTCATAAGGAAATCATTGCAACTTTTTCAGAGTTTGAATTAACAGAGAATCAAGTTGAGAAGGTGTATGAGACATTTGAAACACTTGGTATAGAGATAGTTGGAGATATAGATGATGAGATAAAGAGTATAGAAGAAGAGGAAGAAGAAGAGGATTACTTATCTGTACCAGAGGGTATAAGTATGGATGATCCTGTAAGGATGTATTTAAAGGAAATAGGTAAAGTACATTTATTAAGTGCTGAAGAAGAAGTAGAACTTGCACAAAAGATGGAGAAAGGTGACATTCGAGCAAAGCAAAGATTAGCGGAAGCGAATCTTAGATTAGTTGTTAGTATAGCTAAAAGATATGTAGGAAGGGGTATGTTATTTTTAGATCTTATTCAAGAAGGCAATTTAGGATTAATAAAAGCGGTAGAAAAGTTTGACTATACAAAAGGATATAAATTTAGTACCTATGCGACATGGTGGATAAGACAAGCAATAACGAGAGCAATAGCTGATCAAGCTAGAACAATAAGGATTCCTGTTCATATGGTTGAAACTATAAACAAGCTTATTAGGATATCTAGGCAATTATTGCAAGAGTTAGGAAGGGAACCTACTCCAGAGGAAATTGCTGAAGAAATGGAAATGACAGTTGAAAAGGTTAGGGAGATAATGAAGATATCTCAAGAGCCAGTATCATTAGAGACTCCTATAGGAGAAGAAGAGGATAGTCATTTAGGTGATTTTATACAAGATGAAGAGGTGCCTGCGCCATCAGAAGCTGCGGCTTTTACATTGTTAAAAGAGCAGTTAATGGAAGTTTTGGACACACTAACTCCTAGAGAAGAGAAAGTGTTGAGATTAAGATTTGGTTTAGATGATGGAAGAGCGAGGACATTAGAAGAAGTAGGTAAGGAATTCAATGTGACAAGAGAAAGGATAAGGCAGATAGAAGCTAAGGCTTTGAGAAAATTAAGACATCCAAGTAGAAGTAAAAAATTAAAAGATTATTTAGAGTAAAAGAGAGTATTGATGAATAAAAAAGAGGTATTAATTGATAAACAAACATAATTATAGAAAATAAGAGAAAAAGTATTTGACGAGTAAAAAGTAACCTAGTATAATGAATAATGTGCTTGAGAGAGTTATAAATCAAGCATGATGTTCCTCAATAGCTCAGTTGGCAGAGCATGCGGCTGTTAACCGCAGGGTCGTAGGTTCAAGTCCTACTTGAGGAGCCAGTAAGGGCCTTTAGCTCAGTTGGTCAGAGCAACCGGCTCATAACCGGTTGGTCCGGGGTTCGAGTCCCTGAAGGCCCACCAATGAGATTTTTATGAATATGTATATTTTGGTTTGTATGTATTCGTGGACTGAAAACGTAAGTTTTTAGTAAGGTTTGCTGTGTTGAGCAGCAAAGAGAAGTTACATTATTTAAAAAAAACATTATTTTCCTAATTAATGTCAGCATCTGAGTTTGTAGGATGCTGGCATTTTTGTAATATATCACTTAGTTTTTTAATAGACCGTGTGACAATAAAAGCTTTTCTTTACATAGTCAATCAAGATTTTCGAGATCAATCTAGATTGACTAAAATAATTTTCTGTGTTGACAGTTTGTTGAATACGATTATATAATATGTGTGTAATTTTCAAAAAAGGAAGTGGTTTTGTTGAATAAAAAAATATTAGTTGCCTCTATTGCGGGTGTACTGTTATTAACAAGTTTTAGTGCAAAAGTAGATGGGAAAGAGGTAACGAATAAAAATACCTCTTTAGTAAAGGTAGAAAACATAACTCAAAAAAATAAAGAAATTGAGTTTATAGATGGGATATATGGAGTATATCCATTTGAGTATGGAAGTGAGATTGAGGTATTTAGAGGAAAAGATGATAATCATATAAATATTGAAATTGGTGTTTACAGATACACAACATTTGACATTGCAGATATAGAAATAACAAAGAATGAAAATGGGGAAATAACAGGTACAAAAACACTGACACTAGAAGAGCTTAGAATTCTTGAAGGTTATGCATACGAAGATTTAGGAAAAATAAAAGTAGACATTATTTATAAAGATAATGAACTTGAACTTAAATTTAATAGAGATACAAGACTTGGAGGAAGAATACTTAGAGCAGAAAAAATGACAAGTGTTACAGAACAAGGAAAACAAACAGCTATAAATAATATATTAGACAGTGACTTTAAAGATATCAATCAAGATGTATTTGAAATTATACATGATACACAAAATTATTTGGTTGTAGTAGTGAAATGCTATGTAGGTTATTATCCAGAGAATTATCCAGAGGTGGGTAGATACAAATATTACAATATAGATAAGAAAAGCAAAAAGATATTGGAACTAGATGATATAATTTTAAGCGTAGATGATTTAAATGAATATATAATTAACTCTATTGAAGCAAAGCGTGACACATGGATTGAACAAGATCGATATAACTACAAATGTTTTAAAGGGATAGGAAAAAATGAGTATTTCGAAGTAGATGAAGATAGAAATGTAGTAAGAATTTGGTGTTTAGGCTATCCTTGTGAAGCAAATAGAGCAATAGGAGATTTATGGTTAGATGTACCATTTGGCTTTTTTAAATTAAACGGAGTAGAGGAAAAGGATATAGACATATTAAAGGACAATTTATTTAAGGATAATTTGCTTTTTGACGCTATAAAGAATGATGATCTAAAAAAAGTCAAAGAGCTAATAGAAAGTGGAGCTAATGTTAATGCAGTAGATAATTATGATGGATCTACTCCTTTACATAAAGTAAGTGATGCAGAGATTGCAAGGTTATTAATTGAGAATGGAGCCGATGTTAATGCTAAAGATTGGATTGGATATACTCCATTGCAGATTTGTATGGCAGACAAGTTAGAGGTTGCAAGAGTATTAATCGAGAATGGTGCCGATGTTAACGTTAAAAGTCATGCTGAACGTACCCTTTTGCATTTGGCGGTAGAGTATGGTAATGCAGATGTAGCAAAATTATTAATAGAAAATGGGGCCGATGTTAATGCTAAAGATAGTTGGGAATATACTCCATTGCATTTGGTAAATGATGTAGAAGTTGCAAAAGTATTGATAGCAAACGGAGCCGATGTTGATGCTAAAGATAATGGTGGAGAGACTCCTTTGCACGATCAGGCAAGAAAATATCCATATTTTTATGAAAGCAGTACGGATATTGCAAGATTATTAGTAGACAGTGGTGCCGATGTAAATGCTAGAGATAATGATGGAAGGACTCCTTTGTATGGAGTAGGCCGTGCAGATGTTGCCAAAGCATTAATAGCAAATGGAGCCGATGTAAATGCTAGAGATAATTATGGAAGGACTCCATTGCATGGAGTAAGGAATGCAGATGTTGCCAAAATATTAATAGAAAATAGAGCCGATGTAAATGCTAGAGATAATTATAGAAGGACTCCATTGCATATGGTATGGAATGATGCAGAAGTTGCCAAAGTATTAATAGAAAATGGAGCCGATGTAAACGCTAAGGATAGTGATGGCAAGACTCTTTTGCACTTGCAGGTAAGACAACCTTCGTATTTTGGGAAAAGTAAAGATATTGCAAGATTATTAATAGAAAATGGGATCGATGTAAATGCTAAAGATAATGATGGCAAGACTCCAATTGATAGAGCTCGTGAACGTGGTGATGAAGCTTTGGTACATAGAATAAATGACTATGCGCTTTTTGAAGCTGTAAAAAATAATGATTTAGAAAAAGTAAAATTATTGATTAACAGTGGTGCTAATGTTAATTTTAAAGATGAATATGGATATACTCCTTTGCATAAGGCTATTAATACAGATATTGTAAAACTTTTAATAGAGAATGGTGCCAACGTTAATGCAAAAGATAATGGTAAAGAGACTCCTTTGCATAAGGCAGCATGGAATAATACTTGTGATGTGGTTAAAGTATTAATAGAAAATGGAGCCGACATTAATGCTACAAATATATATGGAGAGACTCCTTTGTATAAGGCATCA
>JBGUYI010000005.1:0-2969 GCA_045118635.1 Acetivibrionales bacterium | reverse complement strand
AATTCAGTGGGAGTTCAAGCTTCGACGTAAATTATAACGCGTCCTTTAGGATGCACACGGATTTGAATGGTAAGTTGTACCCTGCCGGGTACACAAATCCGTCGCAGCAATACTCGCAAGCTCGTATTGACTTCTCCAAAACCTTGGAGAATTATTTTTTTGCTAACCTCCTGTTATTTCTAATATCCATAAAAATTCTAATGAAAGATAAAATAACTACATATATTTCAAGCCGACCTAAAATCATACAAGCACAAGTTGTTAATAATATAGTAATACTTCTAGTACTATTAATAATACCAGAAGATAATCCTGTACCACTTAGGGCAGAAGAAACTTCAAACATAGAATTACTAATAGAATAACCAAAGCATGTAAAGATAAAAGTTGCAATAAAGAATATAAACAAATATAAAAATATAAAACTTGATACTTTACGTTTTTCATATTGATCAACAGCGTCTCTTTCGCCGTACTTGTTGATACTATAGATTCTTATAATTTTTCTAAAAGATGTTTTATCAATTATATTCCACCAAATTTCTTTTAGTATAATAATTATACGATATTGTTTTATACCACCAGAAGTTGAGCCAGTATTCCCACCTATTAACATTAATAAAATAAAACACAAAAACAAACTTGGTGGAAAGATATTAAAGCTAGGTACATTTTGAAATCCTGTAGTGGTAATAGCTGAGACTACATTAAAAACTGTAATACGAAGAGAATGAGCTATAGTAAAATTAAAGTTTTTACAAAGTGAAAAACAAAATAAAGGTATTATAGTCAAAAATAAGAATATGTTAAATTTAGTTTCACAATGTAACAAAACCTTATTGAATTTTAATTTCGAAATTAGTACATGAATTAAAAAACCTGTGCTACCGAGAAGCATTAAGATAACAGAAATTATTTCTATAGGTATACTGTTAAAGTACATCAAATTTTTGGACTTAGTTGAAAAACCTCCAGTAGATAAAGCAGCAATAGCATGGTTTAATGCATCAAACCAATGCATGCCAAAATATATGTAAGATATAGTACCTAAAAATATATATAACGAGTAGATACTAAGAATTAGTCTAGAGGTTTTTATAACATTAGGCAATAATTTTTCAGAGTGCCCTTCAGTTCCGTATAATCTCATACCATAATATCCAGATAATACAGTAGATACTACTAAAATAAGTCCAACTCCTCCAATAAATAGACCAATACTTTTAAATAATATAAAAATATGGGGAGTAGTATCAGCATCAAAAACAGTTAACCCAGTTGTGGTGTAAGCACTAGTAGATTCAAATAAAGACTCTATAAAAGTATATTTTCCTGTTAGAAAAAAGGGGAAAGCACTAACAAAAATTATTAAAATCCAAGAAAAGAATACAATAATAGCATCGTGATTTCTTTTTAAGGAATCTGTTTCTTTATTTTTTATTAAAGATAATAATAGGTAGCCAATAATAAAACAAGGGATACTCGGGATAATAAAACAATGTATAAATTGCTTATCACTAGGATAACAAAAAAGTATTAGTAATGGTACTAATAAAACAACAGCAATAACCAAAAGTATTGCGCCCAAATAACCAAATATCAGCTTATATCCAGATACCAAATTTGAATTCAATTTATTTTCCATATTATTTTTTGCCTCCAGAAATAATATCAATAGCCTTTTGTTGATCAGAAGGCGAAGATATTATAAGTAATTTATCATTTGGAATTAAGACAGTGGAACCATTAGGTACAATCATATCATCATTCCTTAGTACACAGCTTATAATAATCCCATGAGGTAATTTTATATCAATAAGCCTTTTGTTACACACAGGATAAGCAGGGTCAAGAACAAGATCTGTTAAAATTATTTTATTGTTTTCTAATGCTAAAGATGATATTAGATTTTCTATAGTAGAAGCTTGTTCTATCATGTTAGATACTAAGTAAGTAGCACTAATAACAGTATTAATTCCCAATTGTTTAAAGAAATTAACATTGTTAGGATTTGATACAACACAAACTGTTTTATCTATGTTATAAACTTTTTTTGCAAGTTGACAAATAGCTAAATTATCAGAATCTGAAGAACTAAGAGCTATTAAAACATCATAATTATAAATATTTGCACCATTTAAAGTATCTTTTTTATAAGGAACACCGTGAACTACGGGAATGCCATGATTAGAAGCAAGATATTCACAATATTTAATATCTTCATTTATAACAACCAAGTTATGTTTTTTTTCAAGGAAAGAAGCTATTAAAAAATCAGTTTCAGTTTGTCCGCTTGCTATAACAATATTCATTTTATCATTCCCTTCCCTCATTTTGTATTTTTAATCTTTCAAACTCCATAACAGATAATTTAAAAGGATAAATAACATCAATATCAAGATCTTCTAATAAGACAGCATTTTCAGGATTATTCATGCGTATATATACATGTTTTACATTGTATATTTTTTTGGCAATCTGACACAACATACTGTTGAAATTATCATTTGCAGTACATGCTATAAAAGTATTAACTTTTTTTAGTCCAACTCTTTCTAAGGATATGATATCATAAGCATCTAAATTAATTTCGTATCCAGAAAATCTTTCAGCTAAATTTTCAAAAGCCGATTGACTTTTATCAATTACAACTACATCATAATCATCATCATAAAGTATAGATGCAAGACTTGAACCAAAACGCCCACAACCAACAATTATAGCAGATTTTTTTTTCCTTATATACATAATGAATTCACATCCTTAATAATGATATGTTTATTTTAACTCAAATACTATATTTTGTCAAAACATACAATTCAATACTTTGCTAAAAAAATAATCTAAAATAATTATAACTTTATCTAAAATTTGGCGATTCATCCCTCACTTCTACAAGTGAGGGATGAATGAATGTGTAAAATTATCTGGGGGGAAAAATAAATAAAAAAAAGTATAGAAAAAACATG
>JBGUYI010000004.1:0-11387 GCA_045118635.1 Acetivibrionales bacterium | reverse complement strand
TACGTCGGAGCTTGAACTCCCACTGAATTGTAAATATGTACCCACCGCCTACGCTTTTTCAAGCTTAGAGGCGGGGGACATCTCCGACTGAGTTATGTTAACCAAAATGTATTATGTTACAAGTTCAAATATCATAAATACCCCAGATATCAACATAGCAACATCTACAAATTTCTCTACTAAATAATTTTTTAACGTCTTATAGTTTGTAATTATGTCCTTTATCTGAACTCCATTTTCAATTTTGTCTCCATTATTATATATACTACCATTACCGTAAATATTTTCATTATCATTTATGTCTACCGTATCATATTCATTAACCAAAAAAACTCTTCCTTTTTTTATACTACAAGCCTTACCACAATTATATATACCTCCACCACCTATTTTTGCTCCAACTCCAGGTATTTCACTATAATCTTTAATTTCTATACTCCCACCTTGTATATCAGCTTCTACTAAATTTCCACCACGTATACTCTCTATCTCATTATTAAAATTTGCGATACCTCCGCCTCCTATCATAGCACCTATCCCATTTTTATCTTGTTGACAGTTCCCCATAATTATTAATCTGCCACCTTCAATATGAAACTTGTCCAAATTTCCTCCACATAAAATTTGGGTATTATCATCAATATTACATATACCTCCACCACCTATCTTTGCTCCAAGTCCATAATTACTGGATTCTAACACATTTTGTATAACGACTGTTCCTTTATTTATAATAATCTCTCCTGCATCACAATTATTTTTTAATTTTTCATTATTTTCTATAAGAACACCATTACCACCTATCCCGGCACTTCTATCAAACGGATACACAATTAGTTTTCCATCATCTTGACTCTCTATTATAAGACTAGAACTCGGTGGAACATATATTCCAGCACAATCGTACTCATTATTATCCTCTACATAATATCCACCATATATTTTTACATTAAATTTTGATGCTATATCTATTTTCAATTTGACACCTAAAGCTAATTCTATACCCGGACAAGAATTTTTGATATCCCCTATTTGTATATTTCGATTATTTAAAAATGTTAATGTACAACTTTCAACAATTTTTATACCCTCTTTTATATCTTTTTTTATTACTGCATCTCCTGAAATTACACGAGCAAAAGCGTTATTCTTTATGAAAATGATAATAAGTAATACGAAAAAAATTTTCTTCACTGAAATCCTTCCCCCCTTATCATTTACCAACCATAACTAAAACACCAGCAATAAACATCAATATTGTAGAAATAATTTTTTTAGAACTATCTTTTATACTCTCTTTTAATGTTGTAGAACTATTTTTTATAATTATACTAGGTGACAATCCTTTAATATGTGTATCATTACTATATACACTTCCACTTCCTATTTTTATATTTTCTCTAAAATTATGCACTCTCTTTGAATCTCCATTACTAATATTCATTAATCGACCTTCTACTATTAATTCACAATTACCACTATTATAGATTCCCCCTCCTCCTATTCCTACTCCTGTTCCCTTTGTATTATTATTACTGCCTCCTCTTGCTGTGATATTTCCTCCTAATATATTTATTTGATTTAGATTCCCTCCTCTTAAATAATCTACTTTCTGAGCTGCATTACAAACTCCTCCTCCGCCTATTCCTGCTCCTGTCCCATTACAATTTTCACTATTTCCACCTATCGCTATGACATCTCCATCATATATATCTATTCGCTCAACACTTCCTCCTAAAAGCTCTCGTCTATCAATTAAATTATAAATTCCTCCTCCTCCTATTCCTGCTCCTGTCCCATTGCAATCAGTAGAATTATTACAATAGCTAACTGCAACAACATTCCCACTCTTTATGTAAATATTTCCCGCATTTATTATACTATAATCTACATCACTACTGTAAATAGCTACCCCTTGTCCTCCTATACCTGCGGCTCCTGTATACCCTATCACATTTAAAATACCACTACTTTTACCTTCTATGACAAGAGTCCCTTTAGTTGGCACATATATGCCTGCACAAGAATACATATTGCCAAGATTCTGATAACATCCTCCATATATATTTACATTGCCACATCCCTCTTGGCATATAGTCAATTTTTTACCAGGAACAATCTCTATGCCAGGGCATACATTATTATACATATCACCAATCATTATATCATCTGTGTTCTTGAATGTTATTTTACAATCTTCTATTACTTTTATGCCTTCGTACACACTATGATTGATTTTTATATCACTATCTATTTTTATAGGTTGTGCAAAAGCTGTATTACTAAAAATAACTACAATAGCTAACACCAGAAATTTATGATACATATACACCAATCCTTTTTCTATTGTCACCACTTGTTAAAATCTTCCTTATTAGATTTTAATATCTCTTTTAAAATAGATATTTCCTCTTCTAATTCTTTTATCTTCCAATCTTTAATCTTTATAACTTCTAAAAGCTCTTCCTTATTCATTCCTTCTAATCCTACCATAATGCTCACCTTTCTTATAATTTACCAATTCTAACCCTAGAAAAACAAAAACCCAAAAACTATTACACACTAATAATAGTATCTGGGTTATCATATACTGCATATTCAAACAACATATGCCCCTGATTGATTTTTACAATTTGTACAATTAACTCTTTTATATTCTCATCCTTCATACTATTAAAACACAATTCATCAAAATTTACGCTACCCAAAAAATTTGTTCCCTCCTTAGTATTAATATACTTACTTATTTAATTCATTTTGTATTAATCTTATAAAATCAGCTATGTATGAACTGACAAGTGGTAAATTAAGAGTTAATAAAAATCTCAAAAAATACAATATACAAGCCATTACCACAGTAACACCAATTACTGTACCTACTCCTCTTGCAACTCCACTTACAAAATTCGACCATATCAATTTTCTGGGATGCTCTAAATATGCGACATATTCTACTAATTTCATTTTCTCCATATTTAGACCTATCTCATCTAGTTTCTTTTCTATTCTTCCTAAAACCTTATTCTCATGCAACTTTTCTTCCTCATCCATAAAAAACTCCTAATTAAACTAGTTTCTTAATTCTTCACGATTAGATTGCAACACATTTATAGTATCTTTTAAAATATCTTGTAACTTAACTAAAATTCCCTCTGCATATTCCCTAGTTCCTGTTCTTATCTCTTTTGCATTCCTTTCTGCACTTGTAACTATATCATTCGCTTGCCTATACGCTTTTTTTGTTACATCATGTTCTTTTATATATATTCCCATAGCTTTGTCTAAATCTGACAATATTTCATCTGCTTTTTTTTGTGCTCTACCTATTATAGCCTCTTTTTCATCTAAAATGCACTTTGCTTCTTTTAAATCTTTAGGAAGATTCTTACAGATATCACTTATTAATTCTAAAATCTCTTCCTTATCAATCATAACTTTTCCCGTTAATGGCAATGTTACACTACTTTGTATAGCATCCTTTAATGTTTCTATCGTAGAATATACTTCCATATCATTCACTCCCCTTTGTAAATTTGTAAAAACTTATAATGGTGATACCGTACCTTTTATCCCTAACCCTTTCTAAATTTCCAACTACTTTTGGTAACTCATCTTCTTTTGAATGTTCTACAATTATTATACCATCCCTATATAGTATATCACTACTGCTTAAAAAAATTAAGGTTTTTTCTACAAATTTTTTATTATATGGAGGATCCATGAAAATTATGTTAAATTTAACTAATTTTTTAGATAATATGTCACATGCTTTTTGAACATCTTCATTTATTATAACACTTTTATCTATTAACTTTGTGTGAATTAAATTTTCTTTTATTATGTTAACACTTTTTCTACTATTATCAACAAAAACTGCCTTACTTGCTCCTCTACTTAATGCCTCTATACCTATACTTCCTGAACCTGAAAATAAATCTAAAACTACTGAATTATGTATCCTTGGCGCAATAATATTAAAAACAGCACCCTTAACTTTATCCATTGTAGGTCTTGTTGCATCACCTTTTAACGTATTTAATTTATGCCCTTTTGCAATCCCTGCTATAACTCTTAAAATAAAATTTCACTCCCTCTAATTTAATACTATATCTTCTTTCAATTTTTTCAAAAATCTATTGTTCACTTCTTTTTTTAATTCTTCATAAACTTCGCCTTCATTTATTACATCTTGTGCAGCTATTTGAGCTTTTTTTAAAATTCCCATATCATTATAAATATTGGCTATTTTAAAATCTGGTAATCCATGTTGACGAGTACCAAAAAAATCTCCTATACCTCTTAATTCTAAATCCTTTTGTGATATCAAAAATCCATCATTAGTACTCTTCATTATATCCATTCTCTTTTTATTTAAATCACTTTTATTATTTGTCACTAATATGCAAAAAGCCTCTTTATCTCCTCTTCCAACTCTACCTCTTAATTGATGTAATGTTGATAATCCAAACCTTTCTGCATTTTCTATAACCATTATACTTGCATTTGGAACATTCACACCAACTTCTATTACAGTAGTGGATATTAATATATCTATTTTACCACACTTAAAATCTTCCATTATCTCATCTTTTTTTTGTGACGATAATTTTCCATGTATCAAGCTTACATTTAAATCATAAAAATCTTCTTTCTTTAATTTGTCTGCTAATATGTTAACAGATTTTGCATCTATATTCTCTGAATCTTCAACTAATGGACATACAATATAAACTTGCCTTCCTTCTTTCACTTTTTGTCTTATGAAATTATTCATTCTTTCTTTCTTATCCTCGCCAATTACAACTGTTGTTACCTTTTTTCTCTCTGGCGGCAATTCATCAATTATAGATATATCTAAATCTCCATAAAGTATTAGGGCTAAAGTCCTTGGTATCGGTGTCGCAGACATTGCCAACACATGTGGTCTCTCACCTTTTTTACTAAGAATAGACCTTTGCTTTACTCCAAATCTATGCTGTTCATCTGTTATCACAAGTCCTACATTATCAAAAATTACACTATCTTGTAATATAGCATGCGTCCCTACTACTATGTCTATCTGCCCTATCATTATTCTATCTAAAAGTTTGTTCTTCTCTCTCTTTTTCATAGAACCTAAAAGTAATCCTATTTTTATACCAAATTTATCTAATAAGTTTTTTAAAGTTTCATAATGCTGTCTTGCTAAAATCTCTGTTGGTGCTAACATTATACCCTGATAACCACTTTTTACTGTATTTAACAATGCAACTACCGAAACTATGGTTTTACCACATCCTACATCTCCTTGAACTAACCTATTCATTACTTTATTACTCTTCATATCGTCTAGTATCTCTTTTATAGTTCTCTTTTGTGCATTGGTTAATTCAAACGGTAAACCCGCTATAAACTCATTACTCTCATCATGCTCATATATCTTTAATTCATTATTTTCTATATCATCTTCTCTTTTTATACTAAATAAAGCTAGTTGTAACAAAAAAAACTCATCAAAAACAAGCCTTCTCCTTGCTTTTAGAAAATCAGCTTGCGATTTTGGCATATGTATATTCTCTATCGCATACTCTAATCCCTCTAAATTACACTTGTCTAATATTTTTTGTGGCATAAAATCTCTTATATACCTCTTAGTAAGAAGTAAAGCTTTTTGTATAAGGCTTCTTGCAACATTTTGAGATAGACCTCGCGTCAAATTATACACTGGTACAATACCAGCCCATCTTTTTAATTTTCCTTCTGAATATTCACAAAAAGCAGGATCTTTCACTGCTAAACCATAATTATCCCTTTCCACTCTCCCATAAAATATAAATTTTCTGCCATTTAAAAATATATCTTTTATATAATGCTGATTGTGGAATACTACTATAATACTACCAGTTTTACCTACTACTCTAAATTTATATATAGTTAACTTATTTGCCCTTATTTGACGAATAGAAGTAGAAACCTCCCCTACAAAAGAGCAAGTATCTCCATCCTTTAATTCGCCTATTTCCTTTATAACACTCCTATTCTCATATGTCCTAGGATAGTTAGTTATCATATCATATATATTATTTATTCCTAACATCCTAAACTGCTTTAGTCTTATTTCACCAACGCCATTTATTCTTTTTATGCTTTCACTAAATACATCCATCGGCTACCTCAAATCATTCAAAAAACTTTTTCCGCCAAATGTTTCATTAAGTGATAAATATTCTGCTATTGTTTCTGCTAAATCTATAAAACCATCTCTTGTTCCTAAATTTACTCCATTTCTAAATTTTTTACCACAAACTAATAACGGAACATACTCTCTTGTATGATCTGTTCCTTCTACTGTAGGATCACAACCATGGTCCGCTGTTATTATTAATAAATCCTCATCCTTTAAATTATCTAAAATTTCAGGTATCCTATTGTCTAGCATAGTTAACGCATTAGCATAACCTAATACATCATTTCTATGTCCAAACTGCATATCAAAGTCAACTAGGTTAGTAAATATCACTCCGCTAAACTTTTCTTTCATATAATCTATAGTCTTATCTACTCCATCCATGTTTCCTTTTGTATGAACAGCATCTGTAATACCTCTTTTATTAAATATATCCTGTATCTTACCTACACCCTTTACTCTAAGTCCCTTATCACAACACGCATCTAAAACTGTCCTTCTTATCGGATCTAGTGAAAAGTCATGTCTATTTGTTGTTCTTGTATAATTACCATCTTTCCCAATAAAAGGTCTCGCAATAACTCTACCTACTGCGTGTTCTCCTTTTAACATATCCCTGGCTATTTTACACATCTCATATAGCTTATCTATAGGAATTACTTCTTCATGTGCCGCAATTTGAAATACACTATCTGCAGATGTATAAACTATAGGACATCCTGTCTTTACATGCAAATCACCTAAATCATTTATTATAACTGTTCCTGATGCAGCATAATTACCTAGCACTTCTTTCCCTATTGCTTTTTCAAATTTATCAATCAATTCTTTCGGAAATCCATTCGGATAGGTTGGAAACGGCTTGTCTAAAACTATGCCTGCCATTTCCCAGTGCCCTGTCGTTGTGTCCTTTCCATTAGATTTTTCTTTCATTCTACCATATGAACCACTTGGATTACTCTCTTTATCATATCCTACCATGCTGTCAATATTCCCTAATCCTAACTTTTGCAAATTAGGAAGCTTAAATCCATTAACAGCCTTTGCTATATTACCTAATGTATTACTTCCCTGATCATTATATTTGTAAGCATCCGGCAATTCTCCCATTCCCACACTATCCATAACTATAATGATTGCTCTTCTCATAATTTTTTACCTCCAAAAAAAATCTTATTCTCGGCTCTATTATACCATAATTATACAATTTTATTAATGTTTTTTAATGAACTCCCTGAATCTTTTTCATCTCTAACATTAATTTATCTGATATCATAGCAATAAATTCTGAATTGGTAGGTTTTCCTTTACCACTACTTATAGTATATCCAAACACATCATCCATAACTTCTATTTGTCCTCTTTGACATGCCACCTCTATTGCATGCCTAATAGCTCTCTCTACTCTGCTAGGTGTCGTTTTATATCGATTAGCTATAGCAGGATACAACAATTTTGTCACAGAATCTAATACTTCTAAATCATTCATAACCATAACAATAGCATCTCTTAAATATCTATATCCCTTTATATGTGCTGGTACTCCTAATGTACACATCATATTTGTAACTTTCTCTTGCAAATCGGGATACTTATCAACTGTAATATCTATTTCTTTACTTTCCCTAATTGTCTTACTTTCATTATACAAATCTCTAATTCTATTTGTTAAAATATTTAAATCAAATGGTTTTGTAATATAATATTTAGCCCCTAAATTCATAGCTCTTTCTACAATACTATCTCTTCTAACCCCTGATAATACTATAAATATTGGTTCCTTATCACCAAAATCTTTTTGTGCCTTTTCTAAAACCTCTAGTCCATCTAAATACGGCATAACCATATCCATAACTACTACTTCTGGCTTGGTTTTCACTATGCCTTTATATGCCTCCATTCCATCTTGTACTGCTCCTACTACTTCCATATCTGGCTGCCTTGATACAAATTCCTTAAGTATATTAACAAAAAAAACATTGTCATCTGCCAAAAATACCCTTATTCTCTTCTTTTCCAATTTAAAACTCCTCCCATTCTACTGCTAATAACTAAAATGCCAACTATATGTAGCTCTAATCTATATATTAAATAATTTACATTTTTTACTAATCACGTGCATTATATGCCATTATTTATGCAAAAAATGTCGAAGATTATACTCTTTTCTTGGTCAAAATAAGTGTTGTTATCAGAAGTAAAACACTTATTATTACTATGGTACCACCTGGTTTTATATTAAAATAAAACGAAACAAAAATACCTGAAATTACAGATACTAATGCATATAACACAGAATACACTAGTGTAGATTTGAAGCTTTTTGAAATTCTAATAGCCGAAGCTACTGGAATAACCATAAGCGACGATATTACCAATGTTCCAACTGTTCTCGCTGATACCGCAATAGTTATTGCTGTTAATATAATAAAAATAAAATTTATTCTTCCAACATTTATACCTGAAATAAATGCACCTTCTTCATCAAATGTTACATAAAATAATCTTTGATATAATTTAGATATCACTAAGATTACAATTATACTAAGAACCATAATCAAATATAATTCAAAATCTGATATCGCCACTATACTTCCAAATAGGAAACTATTTAACAATGAATTATCTTTCACAAATCCCGATAAAACACCTGCCATACCTATCCCCATAGACATAATTATAGAAATTGATATTTCATTATACCGAGGAAAATATTTCCTTATTTTTTCTATAGTCAATGCTGATAAAATTGAAAGTACAAAAGCACCTAATATAGGATTTATATTAGCTACCAGACCAACTGTAACACCAGCTAATGTATTATGAGAAAGTGCATCCCCTATCATTGAATATCTTTTTAAAACCACAATAACACCAATAATTGGTGCAATTATCGCTATCAATATTCCTACTAAAAATGCTCTATTCATAAAACTATAATTAAAAATTTCTAACAAAATAATTATCCCCTTTTATTTTTAAACTCTTTTTTAAAAAAACAATTCTTACACTCATGTTTATGTGCGTGAATATTTACCCCATATGAATACAAATTTTCTATTTCATCATTTGTTATCTTTTTATTCATATCATGCAAATTAAGTCCACCATTTCCCATACAAGCAATTTTATTAGCATGCACTGTTACTGCACTTATATCATGGGTTACCATTATTACAGTAATCCCCATTTCTTTATTTAATTTCGCTAAAAGACAATACACTGCATCCTCCGATTCTTGGTCTACCCCAACCATAGGTTCATCCAAAAATAAAATACTAGGATTAGAAACTATTGCTCTTGCTATAAACACACGCTGTTTTTGACCACCTGACAACCTTCCTATCAATCTATTCTTATAATCTTTTAATCCAACTATCTCTATAGCATCATCTATCCTCTTTTTAGATTCCTTACTGTAATTTTTAAAAATATTCAAATTCTCATTAAGACCTAGTCCAACTACTTCAAAAACAGTTGCTGGAAAATCTCCATTAAATGCATTAGCTTTTTGCGATATGTATCCTATTTCGCCCGTCTTTCTAACATCACAAACGTCTTTTCCAAAAATTTTTACATTACCACTATCTTTTTTCAAAATACCTAATACAACCTTCATCAATGTACTTTTACCTGCTCCGTTAGGGCCTATAATTCCTAAGTAATCACCATTTTGTACTTCTAAGTTAATATTTTTTAGTATGGTTTTGTCACCAAAACTAAAATTTAAATCCTCTACTTTTAATGCAAAAACCATCTTAAAAATCCTCCTTCATCTAGCATAACGCATTAACAAGATTATCTAAATTACTACGCATTACACCAAAATAATCTCTACCATTTTCTATATCTTTCTTAGTTATATTCTCTAACGTTTCTAGTTTTAACATACCAGCACCTGTCTCTTTGGCTATTGCTTTCATTATTTTTTTATCTTTCTCTGTTTCATAAAATACAGTCTTTATGTCATTATCTTTTATAAACTTTATTATTTCTGTCATCTTTTGCATAGAAGGTTCTCCTTCATCTAAAACACCTTTAAGTGCTACCTGTCTTAAACCATACCTATAACACAAATACCCAAAAGCTTTATGTGTAACAATTATCTCATTTTTTGTACAATTAGATAATCTATCCTCATATTCTTTATCCAAATTCTCAATTTCTTTTGCATATTTATTATAATTTTTTTCATAATATTCTCTATTATTACTATCTAAATTTATAAGAACATCTCTTATATTTTTTAGTTCTTGTTTTACATTTTGCGGATTTAACCATACATGTGGATCTTCTCCTAATAATTCTAATCCATCCGCAATCTCTACTATTTTTAGTTTGTCTACAGATTCTTTTACTTTGCCAATAAATCTTTCCATACCTAAACCATTGCAAATTAAGACATCGGCCTTACTTAAAGTAACCAAATCCCTAGGGCTTAACTCAAATTCATGAGGCTCTGCACCCGGCGGAATAATATTTATTATCTCTACTTTATCTCCACCTATTTTATTCACAAAATCATATACAGTATAAAAACTTGTACACACTTTTAATTTATCTGTATTAAATTTCTCTTCTTTCTTACAAGAACACAGCACTAAAGCACTAAATATTAAAACAATTGTTAAAAATTTATTTCTCATACAACATCTTTCTCCTATATAAACAAAAATTATCTACCACAAGCAAAAAAGAAGCTGCCTAAGAAACTTCTAAACAACTCCTTCTTTAATATTTTTTCTGGCGACTACCTATTTTCCCGGAGCGTCTCCACTCAAGTATTTTCGGCGGTTTGAAGCTTAACTGCCGTGTTCGGTATGGGAACGGGTGTTTCCTTCATCCAATAATCACCAATATATGGTGCCGAAGGTCGGACTCGAACCGACATGGTATCGCTACCGCTGGATTTTGAGTCCAGTGCGTCTGCCAATTTCACCACTTCGGCATGCCCTGCCTGCCTCACATATGGAATTATATATCATATTTTTTCCTTTGTCAAATATTTTTTTAATGTTTTTTTAAAAAAATTAAGGTAAAATGATATCTCAAATATTCAACAAGAGGTAGCAAAAATTCCTCCACCTATACAAATTAACTATTATTCTAAGCATCCTCTTTTTAGAATATACAATTAATCTTGTTTCATTTTGATTATAGCCATCTTTTCAAAACATGCTATACCAAAACAAATCACATTAGGGTATACAACCTTATTTAG
>JBGUYI010000003.1:0-2562 GCA_045118635.1 Acetivibrionales bacterium | reverse complement strand
CTAGCTTTATGAATTAATGCACCTTTTCTTTTTAAATCAGATAATGTTCTTCTTAAAATTAGAGCATGATATTCATTAACATCATCCTGAACGTAAAATAAGGCCCTCATTAATAAGCTTGTGGATTTACTGCCTCCAGCAGCGCCACCGATTAATACTTCCTTTTCAGTTGCTAGAATCATCTCAGCTTGTTTGACAAAAGGCTTGAATGGTATATATGGATTCTCATATACACATTTCTGAAGAATAGCTTTGTCCCTTGCACCTAAATAGAATTCATTGTTCTCGTTGTACATTATTATCATCTATTTGTTTTGCAAGGACTTCTATTTCATTCATAATGTCTTTTTGTGAGATTTCAATTTTTTTATCTTCAAGTTCTAAAACACGATTCTTAAATAGTCTATCCATTTCATCTTTGAATAGTCTATTCTTAGCTTCAAATGCTTTAACGGATAATTCTAGATAACGTACTTTAAGTTCTGCTAAATCAAGTAAGTATCTCGCCAATCCCTTTTCAGTGGCATAGTGTCTTATTTCATGATCAAGCTTTGCAAAATCAATTTCAATACCTACAGCATTTTTAGTTATCTTGTCAAGATTATCAAGTCCTGTTTTAATATCTGTTACTTGCTGCTGAAGAATAGTGTCAAGTGCTATATCTATATTGTCATTGTGAAGGTCACTGTCAGTAATTTGTCTTTGATTAATAGCTCGGTTGGTTAAAGCTTCTGTATTTTTTGTTCGGGGGTCTTTATCAGAATCTCTTAAATTATATTTCTTTTTGAATCTTGAGAATGTGGCTCTGCTCACTTCCAGTTTGTGTTCATCTGCCAGCCATCGTCTAATGTTTTCATCTGTCGCCCCAGATGTTTTCATTGTGGTAATTTCGTCTAGTAGTGTTTCTAAGAAATCGCTTTTAGTTAGTTTTAGTTTTGCTTTGAATTTTCTATAGGTATTGTCCGGCACATCTTGACCATATCTAGTTTTTAGTAATTCCCTGACTTCATTGTTACTCATTCCTTTCCTGCAACAGTTTATTATCTCCTGTTCATGTTGTTCTAGAAAGAAAATTATGTCTGAATTTTTTCGCCCCATAGGAGGAGACCCCCTACATATCTTTTAATTCTCTTTCCAGCTGGTTTTTTCTTTCTTCAAGAATTTCATATTCAGTTTCTTTAAGTTTCTTTTCTAAGTCAGAATCTGTATTCATAGCTAATAACAATTCTTCTGCATTGCCTTTAGCTATTATTTTTGCTCCAAGTTCGTATGCGTCCTTGTGCGTAAAATCAGATTCATTCACTATTCTTTTTAGTGTGCTTTCAACTCTAGCACTAACGTTGCTTTTTCGAACTACCATAAGTAAATGTATATATAGTCTATATATATTAATATTAGTGTTTATATATACAATCTTATATAAAAAAAGTATTGAAGCAATAATACCAGGTATTATCACTTACATATAAAGTAAAATTTTTAAGAGCTTATTTATAAATATAGATTTGTATATCAATTTATTATTTTGAAAGCTACACGATTTTCTCCTATTCGTGTAGTTTTCTTTTTTAAATTAAGTTGGATGGTTAATCCTCTAATGCATCTAGCTCTTTTTGTAAATCATAGATTTGCATCTCTTTATAGATTCTTTCGAATTTACCAGTTTCTATAAGAAATGCACCAACTTCTAGAGCATCTCTATATGTATAATTTGACTCATTGATTATTTTTTTCTTATCTTCATCCATGTATGAGGATGTGTTGTTAACATTTGCCATAATTCATTGCTCCTGTTATACTTAGTATATACTAACTATAATATATATAATATCTTATTATTTTTTTTATATAAAAAGGTATAGTATTATATCTGAAATTTTTTCTTTATTTTACCACAATTTATTATTAACTTATGCTTCTATTTCTAAATTTAATTTTCTATTGTTTAACACACACAATATGCTAACAAGTTATCTTATTTGATTTTTTATCAATTTAAAGGGATAATAAAATGTTTTAATGAGTATGCTTAAATCTTATTAAAGTTTTGTTCGATGTTAATAGAATAACAATAAAATAAAAATAGCATCATATTTAATCCGCAAATGATATAGAATAACATGTTACCCGACACAGACACTCCGACATATGTTAATGCATTTACCTATGTCAAAAGAAGCAAAAACCGGCAAGACATTATAAAAATAATAGCAACATCTCGGATAACACCTTCAGAAATAAGAGAAGAAATGGATTCAAGTTTCAGCCTTACTTCAAGAGCATTAAGAGACTTACTTGATCATGATATTGTTGAATGCATGAATCCTGAAGCAAGAACAGGAAGGGTATATTATCTGACTGATCTTGGGCTGCAAATTTACAATGAACTGGAATCCAGAAAAAAATAATTTTTCACATTAACATTAGCTTGCATAATTCAGGATGTTAATGTTAAAATAATCAATAGCTACTTTTTTCTTTTAACTTACTTAGTCAGTACTGACATTAACGGCCGTGTTTTCAGATTTGGATTTAGATTTTGCACTTGGATATATATGCAAG
>JBGUYI010000002.1:0-3273 GCA_045118635.1 Acetivibrionales bacterium | reverse complement strand
CATATGAGACCATCATTATTCAAGTAGTAATTATCTTTATAACATGCGTACAGACCTAACACATATAATGATAGCGCAGAATACAATACATCGGTATATATATCAAGTCCCTTAGATTTGAAAAAATCTTTGTTGTAATCTTCTACAGATATCCACTTCTCCTCATGGAATTCGTTCTTATAATCTAGTACATTCTTAATTAAATTATTCATACTTTTTCCTCCGATTTTACAAAATGTTTTTCGCCTAAATTTTTTTCATTCGCATAGGCGTGGATTGCTGTCTAGTACTTGATACATATGATGTATCCCTTTTATTCAATTTTCATGGTACTTTTTGGACTATAAATGGAGTCTCATTAGGACTCCATCTAGTATGTGGTAGAAATATCCGCTTTAGAACTCTTTCTTAAGATTTCTTTTTGGGTTTTTTCTTTTCATATTATTTTTTAACTATTCGACGCCGAATTTCCTCAATATTGAAATGACAATATATCATACTATTATTACTTTGTCAACTAAACTCGCATATTATATGACAAATCTGTCATGGGCTTAAAAATACTATCTTAGTTTAATCTTTGCTATTTAGATAATTTTTTTGTCCCACGATTAGTCACTTCATAAAACTTTTTTTCCTTAGTATCATACATCAGGACTGGCACATAACCACTTTTTTCAGTACACCCGTCAATAAAATAATGGCTATATCCATCATAGTACACACCCTTATGCTTCGGGTTTTTAGCAACTGTGGCAGCTGACACATGCCCTGCGACAATATCTATACAAAAATGTCCAGTTTCCGGAGGATGCTTGCCTATGTAAAAATATTCAGCAGTCCCTGCCTCCCAAATTTCGCCAGCCTCTTCATCAACTCCGGCATGGCAAAATACTACCTCATCTTTATAATTATAATACAAATCTAGTTTTGAAATGAAATCGAGACACTTCTTGTCTCTCTTTTCATCATATTCTTCATTTATACTATAGTCATCAACTATTGATCCAGTTTCTATAGCATCATATTCATGATTGCCCATTAAAACAACTACTCTTTTCTTGTACTTCTTTTTTAATTCAATAATTTTCTCAACAACTCCATAGCTATCATAGCCACCATGAATGTAGTCGCCGCAAAGAATGAGCATACTATCTTTATCTTCTAAATCAACTCGCGCTAATGCATCAAGAAATGCATCAAGGTAGCCGTGGATATCGGACATTGCATAAATATTCACATTAGCCTCCTAACGATTTTTCACTGCTTCAGCAAACACTATATAGTTTGCAAAATCACCAATAATTTTTCTATCCATTTCAATAAGTTCACTTGCAAGAAGTTTGATTCCTAGTTTATCTAAATATCGTAGATAAATTTTTAAACTATTAATAAATGATTCATGACAAGCAGTTCGGTAGGAATCTTTTTCATTTTTCTCTTCAATTGACATTAAAGACCATTTTGCTCTTATGTTTGAGTACTCAATGGCTCTATTTAGCAAATGCTGAAACATGTCAAAGGCTTCATCATCTTCATGACAATTCTCAACAATTCCATTATAATACTTATTAAATTTTTCAAAATCAAAATTCATCATTAAAATTAGCATATTAGAATATTATTATATTATTATTCACTACTTTGCGCCTTTTAAATATTCTTTTCTCGCTTCAATTAGTCTTTTGATAACCTTTGCAATTTTTATGCAATTTTTTTCTTTATCTTTTTCCCAATCACCAGAAAGTACTATTTCATCTGTAACTAACTTTTGTTTTTTTAGTTCCTTAAAGTACTTACCTATATAATATTTTGTAATTTCATTTCTACACTCTAAATTATCTTTAATTTTAGTACTCTTAATCATATTTTTAAAATTGTCAATGTGTTCGTTTTTATGACTTTCTTCTAATATACATCGGTGTTCTTCTCTTTGGCAAAACCAAATTTGTGCTTGAGTAAAACTATTATCCTTCTTTATTAAATTTCCAGTATTTGTGTCTATCTGCAAATCTTCACTAAGCAAAAAATGTTCACTATAATCATATGGGAATTCATTAATTTTATCACTAATGCTAATTTCATTATTACTTTTAAGTGCTTTTTTAGATATATTACCTATTTCGTTTTCACCTACAGCATACAAATAAACTTGAACACCTTTATACGGCTTAAATTTTTCTTTGTATTCATCATTAAATTCTAGTTCTCGCCAATGTAGTCCTGTAAAACGTTTAACGCCCCATTTTTTTACTTCATCAATAAAGTATTCACTCAATTTTTCTTTAAGCTTATAGTCATCAATATCTTTAAGTATTTTTTCTTGCTTGTCATGATAATCCTTATCATCTCTAAAAGCACATTTTGTTTCAGTTGCCATCTTCCTTCCTCCCAAGAAATAATATTATATTAATTATACTAGATAGTTCATAATTACGACAGTTTTTATGTATTTATCACGAATTCGTATTTTTAAACTCTTCTATCTTATTTTTTATTAAAAATAAACCAGGGTCTTTATCTTCACTTATGCGACATCCCTTGCCAATTAAATAATTATTAATGTAATGTGTGAAAAAATGGTCTATTTCATTTATATATTTAAACCCATATTTATTTTCATATTTATCTACTTCATCAAGATTTGATAATAAAATTGGTGGTTGGAAATTTTGATTTCTTTTATTTTTATATGTTTCTTCTTTTGCATACAATTCGCAAGAAACTAAATGCATATTATTAACATTATAAATTATTTCATCATAACTATATTTTTTAGGCTTACTTTCATCTTTATCATAATCGTAAGCTTCGTTAAATAACTTTTCATACCATTCATTTGATTGAGCCTCTAAATATTCTCTTACTTCTACAATTAAATTAACATCAATATTTCTATCTTCATCAATATCTAAAAACCCAATGTATTTTAATCCTGAAATTATATAATCTCGAATCTCGCTCATGTTTTTCATACTATTCCCCCAAATTTATTTTATTTCGCATACACCAAATTATTTTAACTGATTGATATGCAAGTTTTCAAATATAGCCTCAATACCTTTTTCAATTCTCCCCTCCGGCAACTTCCCACCCGCACTACAGATGTGTCCACCTCCAGTTCCAATTTGCTCAATAATTTTATTTACTGGAACTTTTGGATTGTCGCCACATCTAAGTGCAAGTCCTCCGTTTAATCCGAAGTTTAGTATAAAGTCAAATTGCTTATTAAATTTAACAAATAATTCTCTAAGTTTTTCTGCAATTATAGAA
>JBGUYI010000001.1:0-4943 GCA_045118635.1 Acetivibrionales bacterium | reverse complement strand
TATCCTGATGCAGTTGGTGCTGTATTGTCTAATGAAATCTCATTATAATTTCCCACCGCATCATATAATCTTATTTTTGCTACTGGCCCTGTCCCCGTAAATGGCGTTTGAGTTGTTGGAAAACTACTACTATAATCTCCACCTGATAATGCTGTACCTGATGTATTCGCTATTTTCCATAGCCCTGATCCTGAATCCGTCGTCTTTATTGTAAATTTACCTTGACTATATGTTAAACTATCTTTACTTGGTGCTGTATTATCTAACGTGGCATTAGATACTGTATATGTACTATATAAATTATTGTTATCATACACCCTAAACGACGATATGGCAGATGAAGTTGTGAAGTTTTTTGTGGCTGATGTACCTGATAACGCCACATATTGATTGCCTGACATGTCTGCTATTTTGGATAATGCATTATTATCACTAGCTGTAACCCTAAACCCTGTATTAGCATTATTTCTATATACTTTTGTTATTGTTGGTGGCGTGTCAGATTGCACAATTAGCGTCATTACTTTATAATTTGCTAAACTTGTTATACAATCTGCTCCTCTATCTTCATCATATACTATCATTCTATATGTTCCATCCCCTATATCACTCGGTAAATAAAAATCTACTGTCCCTGTCGCACTTCTTATATTCCGCTTTGCTCTTGAAAAATAATGTGTTCCTGTATTATTACTATTTTTTATTACTCCACATATATTCCGTTTGTTTTTACTAGTGGCTGTTGCTCCACTATATGTTAATGTTAATTTATTTCCCTTCTTTGCACTTATTGTGTCACCATTTGCTACACTTTCGCCATTTACCTTCATCGCTGTTATATTAAATCCTGTACTTTTCGCTATTGTTAATTTGTATGATGAGCTTGGGGTCGCTCCGAGCGTTGGTGTTACTTGGGCTACTGCGCTTCCCGTATTTGTCGTGGATATTGCTTTGAATGTAGATGATGCGCTCGCTACGCTCCCAGATGAACTCGCTTCGCTCGTGATGATAGATGCTAGATGTACATTCAAAGCAAAGCGCACAGCGAGACCCGTAGGGTAGGAAGTATCGTTATCGGAATAGCCCGAAGAATTCACTATGACGACACCGCCGTTATTGCCAGAATAGGCCGACCGGAGCCACCAATTGCAGGTAGAACTTCCAGAATCTCCTAGTTTGCATCTACCACATTCTGCCCATAATTTTTGTTTATAATCCCCATAATTACTCTGGTACGTAAATCCATAGTTCGTACTTGTCACTTCACTCGCTGACAACAAAAATAAGTAGTCATCATACAAATTCTCATTATTATCTATCATAGTACTATTAAATGTTGTTGCATAATACCATCTCGAACCATCCCATGCCCGTAACCACTCTACCGCACTACTGAAATAGCTTGTTGTTGTAGCCGCTATTGCGCTACTCTCTCTACTAAAGCAATTACTCTTTATTGTTCCATTTAATTCTCCTCTTACTGCACACTCACTACTAACTCTCCAGTTCTGTCTAGGAAAATCGGATCTATTACTCCATGAGCTTTCCTTTAATCCATACTCTGACATCATAAATAATCCTTTTTTGTTTCCACTACTTGTTGTTTCACATGCATTTGTATATCCATTTAACGTTCCATTTGATGTTGTACTAAGTACTCTAAACAATATTGGTCCTGTAATACTATAACTTGAGCTACCCTTCCCAAAATACACATAATGAAATTTATAATTAGGTTTTGTCTTATCTGTTTCACCAGTTGCAGCTGGGTCCCATATTAAACACGCTCCTAATGTCCCATCTGGTGTCCCTTGATTAATCGCATATACTTTCGTTCCAAAAATGAGCATAAAAAAAGTCAGTACCAAAAAACAGACTAACCCCAATTTATTTTTATTTATATAAATTAGATTATTATTATATTCCTTGCCACCCCCCCTTGTAGCTGAAACTCAGTATTCATGCTGGTTTCGGGCGTTTTTGCCTTACATGAAACAATTTTATTTTTGTTTTTTTGTAGTAACATTTTTAGCTTTCTCCTTTCTTTATGTTTTTAGTATTCGTTAGTTTTCTCGTTTTACCAAAATACTATTTTTTAATTCTTGGGCAAAATATTCACTAATTTTCTCGTTTCAATAAAATACTATTTTGTGTTATTTTACCAAATATTCATGGCGGATTATTTTTGCATTTGCCTTAAAATACTCATGATGATAAACTTAATTAAATAATTTTAGCTTGTCATGTTTTTTTTGAATTAATTATTGTGTTTTTTGTCCTATTGTGTTATAGATATATATGAGGTTATCTGTAAATAGGGGGATTATTATGAGTAGAAAATTATTTTGTGAGTATGGACCTTTGGCTTACAAAATCTCTTTGTTAAAAGAAATATTGAAAAAAAATTTAAAAGACTTCATGATGGGCAAAAAGTTTGCTAAACGTAAAAATAAAGAAAATTTTGATTATATTTGGAAGTCTGATTGTAAAATTCTAGTAAGAAAATTACATGATGTAGATATGCAATTACAAAAGAATAAAATTGTTAATCTTGAAATTGCTAGTAAAAAAATTGATGGAATAATTATTCATCCTGGGGAAGAGTTTTCTTTTTGGAATCTAGTCGGTAATACTACAAGAAAAAAAGGTTACCTTGAAGGACTTATGATTAGTAATAGTAAATTAACAAAAGGTGTTGGCGGTGGACTTTGTCAAATGGCTAATATGATTCATTGGTTAGTACTCCATACTCCTCTTGTTGTTACAGAATTACATCATCACTCAGATGCATTGTTCCCTGATGTTAAAAGGCGTTCACCTTTTGGAACAGGTACATCTATTGCGTATAAAGCCCTCGATTACAGATTTAAAAATGCAACGGACTCTCCTATCCAAATAAGATTATGGTTAGATGATACATTTTTATACGGTGAAATTAGAAGCACAAAAGCTTTGTCTAATAAATATAAAATAGTAGAAGAGGATAATTATTATGCTAAAGAAATTGATGGTAAGTTTTATAGAAATAGCAAAGTATACAGAATCATAATTGATAAAGTTTCAAAACAAGTTACCAAAAAGGAACTCATATTAAATAATCATTCACAAGTTATGTATGATTATAACTTAATACCTAAAGATCAAATCAGGGAGTATGATAATGTTAAATAGAATATTAAATAATTTAAAGAAATATCCTGATGATGAATGCTATCAAACAAAAAATAATGTTTACAAAAATAGAGATTTATACAAGTATGTTTGTAACATATATAGCTATATTACAAAAAAATGTTCTAGGCAAGACAGGGTTATTGTATATGGACACAAAGAGATATATATGATTGCTTCATTTTTAGCTTGTTCTTTCGCTGGTATTACTTATGTTCCACTCGATATTTCTACTCCTTATGAGAGAAAACTTAATATTATAAAACAAGTAAAACCTAAACTTATTCTAACTTCTGATATAATTAATGAAGATTCATCTGAAGAAATTACTTCAGTTTCTATAAAAGACAATGATATTTATTACATAATTTTTACATCAGGAAGTTCTGGACAACCAAAAGGTGTACAAATTATGTACAAAAATCTAAAAAGTTGTATGAATTGGTTAATTGATATTTGTGATATCAATCAAACTGTTATACTAAATCAGGCTAATTTCTCGTTCGATTTATCTGTTGCAGATATTTATTTATCTCTACTTACAAGAAGCAAACATTATATTATAGAAAAAGAACTCACAGAAGATTTTTATCTATTATTTAATGCATTAAAAATTAGTAATGCTGAATTTGCAGTAATGACACCTTCTTTTGCAGATTTTTTATTAATAGACAAATCTTTTAATAAAACTTTGATGCCACATCTTAAAAAAATATTATTTTGTGGAGAAGTTTTATCACAAAATACTGTCTCAAAATTATATAAAAGATTCCCTTACACTAAAATAATAAATAGTTATGGGCCTACTGAATGTACTTTCGCAGTCACTAGCACAGTGGTTACACCAAATGAAAAAATCTCAATAGGTACACCAAAAGATGATGTTTCTATATACATTGTGGATAAAAATCTTAACAGACTAAATGAAGGAGAAATTGGTGAAATACTTATAGCTGGAGAAAGCGTTGGTAATGGATATCTAGATAAATCTCTCAACAAAAATACCTTTATAACCTACGACAATAAAAGGGCATATTTAACAGGCGATTTTGCTTATTGGAAAGATAATAAGTTATATTATATTGGTAGGCATGATTCTCAAATTAAATTTAAAGGTTACAGAATTGAATTATTAGAAATCGAACAGGTCATAAATAATCTTAACTATGTCCAAAAATCAGTTGTTACCACAACAAAAAATAAATACGGTAACATAAATGGAATTATTGCTTTTGTTTTACTAAAAGATTTTGCTAAAGATGATACAATAAAAAATGATATCTCAAATATGTTACCGAAATTTATGATACCTAAAATAAAAATTGTTGAAAAAATACCTCTTACCCCAAATGGAAAAGTAGATATAAAATTATTGTTAGGAGAATTAAAATGAGAAAAAAAATAATTAATATGATTATAGAATTAACTAATTATACAGAATTGTTAAATAATCTTGACGTGGACTTGATTAAAGAAGATATATTAGATTCTTTGGCTTTTATTGAACTTATAACAAGGTTGGAAGATGAGTTTAATATAGAAATTTACCCAACTAAACTTCCAAAAAATACTTGGAATAATATTGATAATATAGTGACAATGGTAAAAACAGAAATAACAAAACAACACTAATTCTATTTGTACCTCTTTTTACAAATAGAAAATTTTTTAGGACATTTTCTCATGGTCAATACGAGCTTGCGAGTATTGCTGCGCCGGATTTGTGTACCCTACGGGTACAACTTACCATTCAAATCCGTGTGCATCCACGC